>JBCDHX010000065.1:0-31172 GCA_038749535.1 Bacteroidota bacterium | reverse complement strand
AGTATAGCGTCTTTCGTCGAGGACTCAATTTGATTCGAAAAGCCTTGAAGAAACCTAAAACAAAACTGTTACTTCCTATGTGGAAGACTTTTGAATTGAGGGTTTTATCCCTTTTTCAGTTTTCCGTCGGGTAGAGTAGATATTTTGCTATATCATATTTTTAAGAAAAATTTAAAAAATTAATTACCTATCTTTTGATAGGATAAAATGTGACATGAAGGCAACTGCATATAGACTTTTGTCAGCCTTACCGTCTTTCCATCATTATTTAATGACAGACGTTTTGTAACATTGCATTCAAATTGAGTTACTATGGTAAAACACATTATATACGGTTTGTTATTTGTAGGATTATTTTGGAACTGCTCAACAGATGGTGAACAGCAAACAGCCGAAGACCTTGAAGTAGCAGTCCCTTCAGTACCCTATCAGTCACCGGAAACCATCGTCCGAGAATATCAAGCGCATTTGGACAACAACGAGTTCGAAGCCGCCAAAAAACTCAGTACTTCTACTGCTCAAGATCGCCTAGAAGAAATCGCAGACATCATCTCAGAAGAACCGGCAGACTCTACGCTCTTCACCACCAATTTTATTGACATTCAGTGCGATACTACTCTCACAAGTGCCATCTGTGCGTGTATTATTGAGTATCAAGCAAATCGTTTTCCGGATACTTTTTATTTGGTGCGAAAAGCGGAAAGGTGGTTGATCGACGCACCCAAAGAAACAATCGATTATGATTATAATGAAGAAGTAGAAGAATTTTTGGAGGACGAATTATCGAATGGCAATGAATAAAGTAGGCTTATTTTTCGGCTCTTTCAATCCCATCCACGTCGGTCACCTGATTATCGCCAACTTCATGGCGACTCAAACTGATTTGGATCAAATTTGGATCGTCGTTTCTCCTCAAAATCCGCATAAAGCCAAAAGCAGTCTAGCGCGAGACCACGATCGGCTACATTTGGTGCGATTGGCGATTGACAACAATCCGCTCCTGCGTGCTTCTGATATTGAGTTTTCTTTGCCCAAACCTTCTTATACCGTCGATACGCTTGCTTATCTAAAAGAACGCTATACCGATAAAGAATTTGTGCTTATCATGGGTGGCGATAATTTAGCAACCTTACACAAATGGAAGAACTACGAAATCATTCTCCGCGATCATCAAATCTACGTCTATCAGCGCCCTCAATATGAATTGGGCAAACTTGCCGAGCACGACAGCGTCCATCTCTTTGAAGCACCACTCATGCAAATATCTGCCAGCTACATCCGCAAGTGTATCGCCAATGGGCATTCTGTAGAGTACTTAGTGCCGGAGAAAGTATTGCAGGAATTGAAAGAATCTAATCTATATAAAAAATGATATGTGAGAGTTGAGAGAGCTTCGAGAGTTGAGAGAGCTTCGAGAGTTGAGAGAGCTTCGAGAGTTGAGAGAGCTTCGAGAGCGTCACTATTAATCAAACTAACCTTGTCTGTAACCTGAGCGAATGACTTTAACTATTCGTCGAGAAAGTGAGAAATCATCATTCGTTCTGTAGAAAATCATCGTTTTTCATTGACCACTTTCCGATAGATACCCAAATACCGTTCAGCGATCAATTGCGCATCAAATCGTCGTCGATTGAGTCGTCCGGCAGCAATCAGTTGGTCTCGATAGTCGTCATCTGTTATCAATTTCAATAAGCCTGCTCTAATCGCTTCCACTTCGAAGGGATCCACCAAATGAGCAGCATCACGAGCGACATCCGGCATAGATGCTACCTGACTCGTCAAGACAGCTCGCTCTACCATATTCGCTTCTATAATAGGCATACCAAAACCTTCAAAAGTAGAGACAAACAGCAGCAAATCACATTGCTCGTACTCCTCAACCATAGCAGCATCACTGATATTGTAAGCACTGCTGTAGTCGATGTCATGCTGTTTTAGTAAAGCTATTTGCTCATTAGACAGTTTCCCGATGATACGCAAATGGCAGTCAATTTCAGCCACTGCTTCAATGACACGCTCCAGATTCTTATTGAGATTTGTACCAATATGGAGCAGCCGTGGATGAGCTTTGTTGAATGCTTTTGGTTGGGGCTGAAAGTGTGCGCCGATTGCCACTGGAATGACTTGTACCTTTTCAGGCGCACAAGACGTCCACTGCAAAAGATCAGCTTTGGTGGCTTCTGAATTGGTGGTGATGTACTGAGCGCGTCGCGTTGGTAATTCTAACCAAAATAAACGGTATATTCTCTTCGCCAGCTCGCTTCTAGATTGGTGCATGAATCCACAATCATGTACCGTCAGAATAGTCTTTCTTTTTCGCATCAACAAGGTCAAGTAGTGCGTATCGCCTGTCATGTGATTGACGTCTCCTCGCTGTCGAAAAGCGGCTTCTATGGTATTATAAAGTCTCTTGAATAGTCCTTGACTTTCGTATTTGGAGACAGCTACTTTTGCTGCTACTCGGTCTTCTAAGCGATGACGTACATCCTCGAAGATGAATTCGATGCTAAATGAGCCGTAGGCAGCAGGCTTTCGATGGAAGAAAGTGACTTTCATAAAAGAAAGATGTTAGAAATTAGATGTGTTGGCATCACAACCTATGGTCGATTTCAATTTTTGCTTGCTTTGCTAAAGTTGCAGGTGGTAAGGCAGAAGAGCTACTTTGGTAAAGCTTATTCTGTCCATAAGTTAGTATGTCAGTACAATTAGATAGTAGACCACTCCAACAATGAACTGAAAATCGGCACAATGTATAACAGTTAACTTGTATTTTGAAGATACTTACAGATGCTTATATAAAAATGATTCCACGAGGTATCGGGACAAGTGAAAGCCTTCATCTTCAAACACAATCGCTTAAAACTCCTACTCATGTAAGACGTTACTATCTGAAATACCATACATGATCTACCTAGACCACAATGCAACAACGCCTTGCGCCCCTGAAGTCGTAGAGGCGATGCTGCCCTGGTTCACCGAGAAGTTCGGGAATGCTGCCAGTCGCAATCATCCGATGGGCTGGGAAGCAGAAGAAGCGGTCGATCAGGCACGACAGCAGTTGGCAAATTTGTTGCAGGTCGATACACGAGAATTGGTCTTTACCTCAGGCTCTACAGAAGCGATCAATCTCGCGCTAAAAGGCATCTACGAACGCTACTATCAAAAAGGCAATCATATCATCACCGTCAAAACAGAACATAAAGCGGTACTCGACACCTGCGAACGGATCGAAAAAATGGGTGGCGAAGTGACCTATTTAGATGTCGACAAAAGCGGACTGATTGATATAGAAGAATTGGAAGCAGCGATCACTGAAAAGACAATTTTGGTCGCCGTCATGTACGCCAATAATGAAACCGGCGTCATCCAACCAATGCAAGCCATTGGGGATATTTGCGCTCAAAAAAATGTACTATTTTTCAGCGACGCCACTCAAACAATTGGCAAAGTCAAAACACATCCCAAAACAATCAACCTTTCCATGCTTTCTTTCACTGCTCACAAAATGTATGGTCCCAAAGGCATAGGCGCACTCTTTGTGAGTCAACGATCACCGCGCATCAAACTAGCAGCACAAATAGATGGCGGCGGTCATGAAGGCGATATGCGCTCCGGTACGTTAAATGTACCTGCTATCGTTGGGTTTGGGAAAGCAGCAGCTGTTGCACAAAACCAAATGGAAGCTGATGCAGAAAAACTAGAAACACTACGCGATTATTTTGAAGCCCAATTATTAACGCACATTTCTTACATCCACATCAATGGCAAAGATGCACCTCGTATGCCACACGTCAGCAACGTCGCTTTTGAGTACACCAAATCAGAAACCCTCATCAAAAGCTTCAATCGTCATATTGCGGTGTCTTCCGGTTCCGCTTGCTCTTCGGCGACGCTAGAACCTTCTCATGTCTTGTTGGCGATGGGTTTGGATAAAGAGTTGGCGGATGCGTCTGTGCGGTTTAGTTTGGGGCGTTCTACGACGAAAGAACAGATTGACATTACGATAAAAGAAGTCATCGCCGCAGTCGAAAAACTACGCGCTGTTAATCCGGTTTGGGAGATGTTTCAGCAAGGAATTTTGTAATACCAATTCCAATAATGAAGCACGTAAATAAAAACTAGATTATTTGGGGGCTAGACAAAGCCTGTCCCGCTTGCGGAGGCGAAAAGCAGGCATACTGCGTGCCTAGTATCGGTAGCCACAGCTACGGCGAGCATTTTCAACAAAGAATAGCCTCAAAAGAATCAGTTTTTATACGTAATTGGTTTTTGAAATTGGTATAACATTCAGACCAGAAAAAAAGCGAGCTACCCTCCATAGAGAATAGCTCGCTTCTAGTTCAAGTGTTTCTAACGAAACTGACTAATTACAGTTTGATGCTTTGCAACTGCTGATTAGCTGTTTCAAAGAAATTATAAATATGTTTTGCTTGATCTAGCAACAACACATCTTTGTCAATTTTCTTAGCAGCATTCATCAGTGCCATATCATTGCTACCGGTAACATTGTTCATCATTCTAGCGATATACGTGAATGCATCATAGGCAACATCTGCATGCTCATCTCCGTATTTGTCGACTTTTAGCTTTGACGCAATATCCATCACCTCACTTTTCATATTAGAAACACTGATATTGTTGTCCATAGTTTGGTCAATAGACTCAATCACACCAAGTAAAGCTTCGATACCATTATAAGTATAGTCATGTGAAAGACTAGCTTCACCTTTATTGCTCATTACCCAAGATCTGAACTCATCAATCTTAGATTTGGCTTGACCCACAGCATCAGCATTGGATACAGCTGTTGCTTTACCATTGTTACGAGTAGAACCATCTACATCCACACGTTGGTTGTATCGCGTACCATTCGTGACTGCGTTATATGTTCTAGTATCATCTAGTGTACTATCATCATCATTCGTAGAGTTATAGCTCTGTCCTTTCTTGCTGTCTTTCATATTATCATTGTAAGAAGGATTACGAAACTTATCGTATTCAGACTTCATCTCATCAGACATATCTTCTTCTACAATGATAAAAGGTACCATACGGATAATCGTCTCACGCTGAATTCTGTTCTCTGCCATTTCCTCCATCGTGATAAACTGCAACGCTTTTTCTACACTGATCTTATCTTCCAGACGGTCAAAATATCTCTTTCTCATCTCGATTTCATCCGCTGTAAATTCTAAGTAATCTTCAATGAAATCTGCTTTGTCTTCTTCAATATTTTCAGGAGAATCGTCTTCGTCCATCTCTTCTTGAAAATCTTTGAACATACGCATTTTCTTACGCATCATGTCCTGTTTTTTCTCTACGTAGTCCTTGAAGATCGGATCAAATTCTTCGACCTCTTCGTTTGTCAGTCCTAGTGCATTGATGGTCGCGTTGCGATATTCCATTTTTAGCAAACTACTCATGTAGCGCTCAAAATCTTTTGTCGCTTGCTCACTCTCTACATTACTGATCGTAGATACCTTTTGCGTAGACTTGGTAGTTGTGGGCTGTTGTGCAGAGGCACTAGCCAAGAAAGCTACGCAACCTAACATCATCAATATGTTTTTCATAAATTTTTCAATATTTTGAAATAATGTCTCATCCATTCAGGCGATTCCCTCTTTTCAAACAATACAATTCCATGTCACGACAGCACAACTGCCGCACACTCAAACGCGCGTTTTAAACAAATGTGGTGGAAATGAATGTCAAGAAAAAAGGTGCTCATTCAATGAATAGACACCTGTTAAAAATTAATCAAGTACTTGAATTCAGACAAGCAACTCTTTTGACTAAACTATTTTTCCGGTAATCAAGGCTTGTCCCGCTTGCGGAAGCAGATTTTTCTCGCATAACTGGTTGTACGAGAACAAATTTAACGCCGAGTAGTGGAAAAAGAGCAGGTCAATGAAAGTGTTGATTATTTGGATTCACGTACTTAAGCATTCGAGAGTAGAACGATGAAGAAGCATTCGTGTTCGGTCTACTTTTCTCAACTCGGCATAGATAATGTTAAATAACGGTCACTCTATATGAGTAAACATTGATTGTACATACTGAATATTGAAAACCCTACAAAGTGGTCACATTTATAGAAAATTGAATGATATATGAGCAATTTCTATCTATTTCAATAGTAAAGGGGGGAGGAAAAATTCGTTTTAAATAGCAAACATTTTGTTTATTTATATTTAAATTTGTTTGCAAAGTGGATATTTTTGTTTTAAAAACAGCGTAGACATACTTTTCCGTGGAAAATTGGTGTTTAAAAGGGAACAAAAGGTGGGAAAAAGTGGTAATAAGTGTCAAAATCCCATACCTTTGGTAACACAAACGTAATTATAAGCTTTATGCAACCACTTCTCGGAGAATATGACTGCAAGATCGACGCCAAAGGGCGGATGCGGTTGCCGAGTGGATTGTTGTCTCAGCTACCGGAAAAGGAAAGTTACGAATTTGTATTGAATCGCGGGCTAGAAAATTGCATTATGCTCTATCCGGTCGAGGTTTGGGATGAAATTACCAAGAAAGTAAACGAGCTGAATCAGTTTGTCAAAAAGAATCGAGCGTTCATTCGCTACTTCTACAGAGGTGCCCAACGTATCACTTTAGATAGCGCAGATCGAATCCTGCTGAACAAGCGATTATTGGAATATGCGGAGATCGACAAAGAAACTATATTATTTGCCTACAATCAGCAAGTAGAGATTTGGGCAAAAGATAAATACGAAAGCTTCCTCACAGGAGATGAAGAAGAATATAGCGAATTAGCCGAACAGGTATTGGGCAATATGATGCCCGATCCTACCAAGTTCATTCACAACTAAGTGGTAATAATATGGATTCGTCTGATTATCACTTACCGGTTCTAGCTCAAGAGAGCATAGCCGCTCTACAACTCGCCGATGATAGTATCGTCATAGATGCGACTTTCGGCGGAGGTGGACATAGCCGATTAATATTGGAGAAGCTAAGCGAGCCAGGTAAGCTATTCGGATTCGACCAAGACGCAGATGCCGCTACCAATACACTCGACGATAGCCGCTTTCAGTTTGTGAGCAGCAACTTTGAGCATTTGGAGCGATTCATGCGATTATATGGCGTACCAAAAGTGGATGCCATTTTAGCCGACTTGGGGGTTTCCTCCCATCAGCTAGACGAAGGAGAACGCGGTTTTTCCTATCGCTTTGATGCCGATCTAGATATGCGGATGAATCAAAGTGACACAAAGACAGCAGCAAATATTTTGAATACTTACACGGCAGCCGATTTGCAGTCCATATTTAGTCACTACGGCGAAGTGCGCAATTCAAAAACTTTAGCAGAAGCGATTATTGCTGCCAGAAGTTTGCAGCCATTCCGTCGCATCAGTGACCTATTACAAACCATAGAACCGCTTATCAAAGGACAGCGGTTGCGCTATCTGTCGCAGGTCTTTCAGGCACTACGCATGGAAGTCAATGATGAAATGGGTGTCCTACAACGCTTTTTAGAAAATGCACTAAAAGTCTTGCGACCAGGCGGACGATTGGTCATCATCGCTTATCATTCCTTAGAAGATCGAATGGTCAAGCAGTTTTTGAAAACAGGAAATATCAACGGTGACGTACAACGCGATTTTTACGGCAATATCTATCGTCCGTATAAAATCATCACCAAGAAAGCAGTTGTACCGAGCCATAAAGAAATAAAAGAAAATCCTAGAGCGAGAAGCGCGAAAATGCGTGTGGCAGAACGATTAGAAGATCAGGAAACGGAATACAATTATTAGAGCTAAGAGAGAAGGGAGAGCTAAGAGAGTTTCGAGAGGATCTCTCCTCGCTCTCGAAACTCTCTTTCCTCTCAAAACTCTGAACAATGGCAAACACATCTTGGACAGAAATGATGGCGATAGGTTCTCGCAGTGCCCAATGGATACTGAAGAACATAGCTTTTGTCTTGTTTTTGAGCTTGATGGTATTAGTAGACATTGCCAATGCGCGCTATGGACAGCGGACGATTCGGGAAATTGAGGAGTTGAAGAAGACCGTACAGGAACAAGGACATACGTACAATGCACTATCGACCGAAATCATGAACAGCAGCAAGAAATCAGAGATTGCTCGGCGCGTAAAACCGCTAAGTCTAGAACTAAGCAATCGTGCCCCGAAAAAAATAGTCGTCAAAGACATCGAAACTTACGGAAAAGAATAGTTGAGCATTGAACTCATAAACGTGAAATGCCTCTATCCGCATGGTTTGGACAAGTTTGGGAATAGAAGCGTCGAAGAAAGCAGCTATTTCTAAACCTATTCAAACCTTAAAAAATGTGGATGAGCATTGAACTCATACAGTCTTATGGCAGGCACACTCATCAAAAACGAAGTCCTCTTACGCGTATACATCGTACTCGGTGTACTCGTGCTAGTGGCGATGTTTGTGTTTTTCCAAGCGGTAAAGATCAATGTCCAAGACGGTGAGCGACTGCGCACAACTGGCGAAACTTTCATCAAAGAAATGTACGTCAAAGCCGAGCGCGGCAATGTGATGACCGAGGAGGGCGAACTGATAGCAACTTCACTGCCAGTATTTGATATCGCTTTCGACCCGAATTCGAGAGGAATGACGCAGGAGGATTTTGACCTCAATATCGACTCTTTAGCCAATCGCCTAGCACCTCACGTCGATCTTGCATTTACGTCTGGTGGTTTGCGCAACTACTTGCAGCAAAAGCGAAAAGAAGCCTTGGTTCAAAATGTAGAAGAGCCGGATATGGCAGTGACGCTACAACAATATTTCAAGCAAAAGCGAGCCGATAGCACGCAGTTTGTGATGATAAAAAAGGGGGTCTCTATTGCAGAAAAAGAGCAAATAGAACAATATCCGCTCTTCAACAAAGGGCAGTTCAGAGGCGGATTGATCGCAACGCCACGATTTATGCGGGCTCGTCCTTACGGTATTTTGGCACAGCGTACCATCGGGTATGTCCGACCGAATATTACGCCTGTTGGGTTAGAAGGAAAGTTTGATAACATACTAAGTGGAGAAGCCGAAAAGCAAGTGATGCGACTAGTTGATCCGGTAGAAAATCTATGGATTCCAGCTGGTGAGTTTGATGCGATACAACTGGAGCGTGGAGCAGATTTGGTGACGACGCTAGACATAGACCTACAAGAAATCACAGAAACAGCACTATTGCGCGCCCTCAACTACCACGATGCAGAATGGGGCACAGCAATCGTGATGGAAGTCAAGACCGGGAAAATCAGATCCATCGCCAATTTGGGCAGAACGGATAAAGGCTGGTGGGAGACCTACAATTTTGCCATCGGAAGAGCAGTAGAGCCGGGTTCTATTTTCAAATTAGCGTCCATCATGACGTTGCTGGAAGATGGGCTAGTGAGTCTAGAAGATTCTGTCTTTTTAAATAAAGGCGTGACCGAATATTATGGAGAAGAGATGCGCGATTCTTACCGACACAGCTTGGATTCTTCTACAGTGCGTCGAGCGTTTGAGATTTCTTCCAATGTGGGCATTTCGTCTTTGGTGACGCAATATTATGGTCAAAAAGATAAGCAAGACAACTTTTTGAAGCGACTCAAATCCTTCAAACTACACCTCAAAAACAATATAGAAATAAATGGTGAAGCACCACCTGTGCTGAAAGAAGTAGAGCAGTGGAGCGGAACGACATTACCTTGGATGTCAATAGGTTATGAAGTGCAGGTGACACCTTTGCAGATGTTAACTTTGTACAATGCAGTAGCGAATAATGGAATGATGATGAAGCCTTATTTAGTAACAGAAATTCAGCATCATGGCGAAACACAAAAAGTCTTCAAGCCGACCATGCTAAGTCAGTCTATCGCTTCTCGCAAAACCATAGCGCAAGCGCAACAACTACTAGAAGGAGTCGTGCTGCGCGGTACAGCAGACGACCTAAAAACATCGAGATACAATTTTGCTGGAAAGACAGGCACAGCTCAGGTAGACTATCGTCGAGTCAGAGGACGCACGCGTGTAGGTGGCTATCAAGCTTCATTCGCAGGCTATTTTCCGGCGGAGCGACCCTTGTATTCTTGCATTGTTATCATCAATAAACCATCGCGCGGACAAATATACGGTGGAGAAGTCGCCGGTCCTGTATTTAGAGAAATCGCCGATAAAACATTTGCCTCAAAAATTGATATGCACGAAGCAGTCAACAGTGGTCAAGCCCAATACGCTTCTATGCCCGATAAAAGCATAGGCGCGAAAGGCGATATAAACTATTTATTGAACGAATTGGGACTCCCCCACTATGGTGGCACGCGCTCCAATTGGGCAGTGCTGGAAGAAACAGAAGATAGAGATTCCCTCATTGTCAAGACGCGCTATATGAAAGAAGATGTTGTGCCGAATGTGGTCGGCTTGGGATTGAGAGACGCGCTTTTTGTATTGGAAAATGCAGGTTTGAAAACCAAAGTAAGTGGCGTCGGCAAAGTAGTAGAACAATCTATTCGTTCAGGCACACCCATCACGGGAGAACGAACGATCACGATTCGACTAAGATGAAAGAGATAACATTAGCCAACCTTTTGGAAGGCATTGAAACGATAAAAATAACGGGCGAAAAAGATCGCTCGATTCGACAAATCCAATTTGATTCTCGAAAGGTCGAGACTGGAGATGTATTTGTCGCTGTGAAAGGAACACAAGTAGATGGACATCAATTCATCCAAGCAGCACTCGAAAAAGGTGCAGTAATCATTGTAGCAGAGCAATTCGAGCATATCGAAAACCAAACGGCTACTTTGATTCAAGTTACAGATAGTGCAAAAGCATTAGGCGAATTGGCAGCCAACTACTACGAGCATCCTTCACGAAACTTGACACTGATCGGAGTGACTGGAACGAATGGCAAAACGACAACTGTCAATTTACTTTTCGATCTATTCACTGCTTTGGGCTATAAATGTGGTCTGTTGTCTACGATTCAAAACAAAATCGGGCAGCAAATATTAGCTGCGACACACACCACGCCGGATGCGCTTCAATTGCAAGCAACTTTGGCAGATATGGTAGACGTTGGTTGCGAATTTGCTTTCATGGAAGTCAGTTCTCATGCGATTCATCAAGAACGAATCGCTGGAACGCACTACGCTGGAGCAGTTTTTACCAATATCACGCACGATCACTTGGATTATCACGGCTCTTTTTTGAATTACATCAATGCCAAGAAAAAGCTATTCGATGAGCTACCCAAAAACAGCTTCGCCCTCGTCAATTTGGATGACAAGCGAGGGGAAGTGATGGCACAAAACACCAAAGCAAAAATCCAAACATACGGCTTGAAACGTCATGCCGATTATAAAGGAAAAATACTGGAAAACAGCTTGTCGGGCTTGCATCTATTAATCGATGACAAAGAGTTGCATACGCGCCTCATCGGTGGCTTCAATGCGTACAATTTGTTGGCAGCTTATGCGGTCGCTCACTTATTGGAGCAAGATGAATTGGAGACATTAACTGCTTTGAGTAATCTAAAAGCAGCAGCCGGTCGCTTCGATTATTTGCAGCATCCAAAAAGTGGCATCATCGGTATAGTCGATTATGCACATACGCCAGATGCACTCTTGAAAATCTTGCAGACGATCAATGAAGTGAAAGGCGACAGTCGTGTCATTACAGTCGTCGGTTGCGGTGGAGACAGAGATAGAGGCAAACGACCAATCATGGCAGGTATCGCCGCTGAGTGGAGCGATCAGGCGATTTTGACATCGGATAATCCAAGAACGGAAGACCCTGATCAGATCATCGCAGAAATGGAAATCGGAGTGCCACTAGACAAGCAATCCAAAGTCCTGAGCATCACAAATCGCCTACAAGCTATTCGTACCGCTCACCAGTTGGCACAGCCCCGCGACATCATTTTGGTCGCTGGTAAAGGACATGAAAACTATCAAGAAATCAACGGGATCAAACATCCCTTCGATGATAAAGAAGTGCTGAAAGCAGCGTTTTTTAAGTAGACGTTAGATATTAGACATTAGATGATAGACCAGGTCATCACTAATTTTTAATCTACGTCAGCTCTATTTGACATTTATGGGTAATTGATTTGAGAAAGGAGAGTTTCGAGAGTGAGGAGAATTTAGAGAGTTTCGAGAGGTGACACGTGAGAGCTAACGAAACTTGGAAGAAAGATGTCTCATATAAAGCGGATGGCTTTAGTCCGTTTAAGAAATTCCGTTAAAAAAGCTGAACTAGTAAATAAGGTGCTGAAAAGCTAGCAGCTAAAAGCTAATGGCTAACAGCTAAAAACCTACATTTGCAGCGCGAGAAAACAGACCACAACCTATGCTCTACCACTTACTAGAATTCCTATCCGAAAACTATGATTTTGTAGGAGAAGACTTGTATCAATTCATTACGTTCCGAGCAGGCACAGCCTTTTCCTTGTCCCTCATCATCAGTATGATATTTGGAGGGCGCATCATTCGCTACTTACAGCGGTTGCAGATCGGGGAAACGGTGCGGGACTTGGGATTGCAAGGTCAACTGCAAAAGCAAGGTACACCGACCATGGGCGGCATCATCATCGTAGGTGCGATTTTGATTCCGGCGATTCTGTTTGCCCGATTGGACAATGTGTACATTTTGTTGATGATTTTCACGACAATTTTTTTGTTTGGCATTGGCTTTACGGATGACTACATCAAAGTTTTCAAGAAAAACAAAGAAGGACTCTCGGGGAAAGCGAAAATTCTAGGACAAATCTTTGTGGGATTGGTCATCGCCTTGACGATGCTGTACAGCGAAGGGATTGTCGTCCGAATGGATGCAGTGGAAGCAGAAGCCAAAGGCTACGAAATCGTTCAAATCTTTGAAAGCGAAGTAGAAAATGGGGCGAAAGTCGCTCACGTCAAAACGACATTGACCAATATTCCTTTCACCAAAAAAGGTGGTGGAATGGACTACAGAAGTTGGTTGTGGTTTTTGGGCGACAATGCAGGAAAAATGGTTTGGATCGTCTTCATACCACTCGTCATTTTCATCATGACTGCTGTTTCCAATGCCGCCAACTTGACAGATGGCTTAGATGGCTTGGCGACAGGCGTTTCAGGCATCATCGGTGGTGTTTTGGTCATTTTCGCTTACGTTTCTGGCAATTTAAATTTCGCCGACTATCTCGGTGTACTTTACTTGCCTGATTCTCAAGAGCTTGTGGTTTTCACCGCTTGTTTTATCGGTGCGTGTTTAGGTTTTCTGTGGTACAACTCTTTTCCAGCGAAAGTCTTCATGGGTGATACAGGAAGTTTGACCTTGGGTGGCATCATTGCAGCACTCGCGATTCTGCTGCGCAAAGAATGGTTAATTCCAATCCTCTGTGGTATCTTTTTAGCCGAAAATCTTTCCGTCATACTTCAAGTCAGTTACTTCAAATATACAAAGCGCAAAACGGGCGAAGGCAAACGCATCTTCAAGATGGCACCTTTGCACCACCACTATCAAAAACTCGGCATGCCCGAAGTCAAGATCGTGACGCGCTTCTGGTTGGTCGCTATACTATTGGCGGCTTTCACCATATTGACACTGAAATTACGGTAGCCTATTCGCTCAGTACTTAAAAAGTAGCTGAACGAGAGCTACTTTTTATAGAATAGAGATAGTTGAGAAAAAGAGGTTAGACAAAAGTGATGATATAAAGTTAATCACTGAAACAGTCTCGCCTCTCACCTCTCACCTCTCGCATTTTGAGCAACATGTCCTTAGGTAATCAACTCTATCAACAACTGAGAGGTGACAAAGTCATCTGGGCAATCCTGCTGGTGCTGTCCATCATCTCTGTGTTGATTGTCTACAGTTCGACTGACTTACTGAGCTACCGCCGCGCGGATGGCAATACCGAGTTCTATCTGCTGAAACACGTTGCGATTTTGAGTTTGGGATTGGTGATCGCTTACGCTTGCTTTCTGATGAACTATCGGAAGTATTTGGTAGCTGCGCCGTATTTACTTTTGCTGTCTATACCGCTCTTGATCTACACACTAGCAGCCGGAGTCGATTTGAATGAAGCGCGTCGATGGATAGAAGTGCCCTTCGTGGGGATTACGTTCCAGAGTTCGGACTTTGCGGAGCTGGCACTGGTCATTTTTGTGGCGAAAGAGATTACTTCTCGACAAGATGATATCAAGGATTTTCAGGCAGCATTTTTGCCGATTTTGACAGCCGTTTTGATTGTTTGTGGACTGATTGCTCCGGCAGATTTATCGACAGCAGCCGTCTTGTTCTTCACTTGTTTGACGATGATGTTCGTTGGGCGCGTACCGCTCAAATTCATCGGAACGCTTTTCCTAGCTGGACTGGTTGTATTCTCATTCATCTATATGCTAGGTGATATTTATCCCGAAATATTTGGACGGACATCAACTTGGGTCAAACGAATTGATGAGTTTAAAAGTGATGTAGACCCCTATCAAATCACACAAGCTAAAATCGCTATCGCCAATGGCGAATACTTTGGACTAGGTCCAGGAAATAGTGTACAACATTACGTTTTGCCGCACGCCTATTCTGACTTTGTCTACGCGACCATTATTGAAGAATATGGTCTAATCGGTGGCTTTTTGGTCATGTTCCTATACATCTTACTGTTTGTGAGAGTCTCCAAGTTGGTGACGAGAAGTTCCAAAACGTTCGGGGCAATGCTGGCAGTAGGACTCAGTGTCCTGCTCATCATACAAGCCTTGATGAATATGGCAGTATCGGTCGATTTGATTCCGGTGACGGGACTGACTTTACCCATGCTGAGTTTAGGAGGGACGTCGTTGCTCTTTACTTGTGTCGCATTTGGCATCATTTTGAGTGTCAGTAAATACGTGGATCGAGCATGAGTCTAAAAGTAATCATCAGTGGCGGTGGCACAGGCGGACATATTTACCCTGCCATAGCAATAGCAGATGGACTAAAAGTAGTCGATCCAAACATTGACATATTATTTGTCGGAGCATTGGGGAAGATGGAGATGGATAAAGTACCAAAAGCGGGTTATCCCATTGAAGGATTGAACATCAGAGGATTCGATAGAACAAGAAGTGTCCGAAACATCAAGCTGCCTTTCAATTTGCTGAGTAGCTTGATGAAAGCAAGAAAGATCGTTCGACAATTCAAGCCAGATGTGGCGATAGGAGTTGGCGGCTATGCAAGCGGTCCTTTACTCTACACGGCATCTCGCTCCAAAATACCGACGCTGATTCAAGAGCAAAACTCTTATCCAGGCATCACCAATAAACTATTGAGCAAAAGAGCTCGAACGATTTGTGTGGCGTATGATGGACTAGAACGCTTTTTCAAAAATAAGCCGCTCGTACTGACCGGAAATCCGGTAAGGGATGACATAGCCGATTTGGAAGCGAATAAGGAAGAAGCGTTTGACCATTTTGGATTGGAAAAAGGGAAGCCGGTCATCTTGAGCTTCGGAGGTAGTTTGGGTGCAAGAACGCTCAATGAATCCGTAGCAGCTCAGACAGATTTGCTACGCGACTCAGATGTACAGGTAATCTGGCAGACGGGCAGCTACTATCATGGCACACTACTGTCTAGCGAAGCCGCTCAATTGGAAAATGTACAGCCACTCGCTTTTATAGACCGAATGGATTTAGCGTATGCAGCGGCAGATGTAATCATTGGGAGAGCAGGCGCATTGACAATTTCGGAATTGTGCTTGGTGGGCAAACCTGCGATATTAGTGCCTTCGCCTAATGTAGCAGAAGACCATCAAACCAAAAATGCACAAGCATTAGTCGAAAAGTCAGCAGCCATTTTGGTGAAGGACAATCAAGCGAGAAGTACACTACTACCTACGGCTTTAGAGTTGTTAAAAAATGAAGAGCAGAAAGATCAATTAAGCCAACACATAAAAGCTTTAGGAAAGCCCAATGCAACACAAGCAATTGTAGAGGAGATTTTGAAATTGGTCAAAAAGTAAATCGATATATATTATTCATATTCAGACAATTAGAATCTAAATCAGTCTAATACTTAAGAAATGAAAAAACCGCAAATACAAGCACAACTCAAACAATTCGGATGGATCGTCGCCGGTCTTATCGGGCTGTTCGTGGTGCTATCTGCGGTCAATAGAAAAAAACGTACTTACTCCGCCAATAGAATCGAAGTCGAAATAGAAGATGTATTCACCGCTGATAGCAATTTGATCACCAAAGACGAAGTGAGTGAGCTATTGCAAGAAAGTTTCACTTATGGCATCACAGACAATGCGTTGAAAGAGATCGATGTGCAGCGAGCAGAGCGCGTTTTAGAGCGCAATGCTTTCGTGAAGAATGCGGATGTCTTCATCGACCGTCAAAATTTAATTCATGCGCGCATTCAGCAACGTCAGCCAATGGTACGCATCATAGACGGAGAAAACAGAAGCTATTATTTAGATAAGGACGGCAACTATATGCCACTATCCGATCACTATACGCCACGCGTGCTGGTCATGACCGGATTCATTAGACCTTACGAGGTCGGTTTCATGCAAAACGAGCGACATCACTTGTACGATTTATTCAGTTTGGTCACTCGCTTACAAGAAGATGAATTCTTCGCCCGACTGATTGAGCAAGTACACGTTAGCCAAAATAGTGACATCCTTTTGATCCCAAAATTAGGCAAGCAGCAAATCCTTTTTGGACGCTACCTGGACGCCAAAAACATGGAACAAAAACTGCAACGCCTGAAAATATTTTACAAAGAAGCTTTGCCACGCGAAGGCTGGACGAAGTATAGTTTGATTGATATTCGATTTGAAAATCAGGTGGTTTGTGGGAGATAGGAGAGCTTCGAGAGAAGGGAGAGCGAAGAGAGCTTAGAGAGGTAAGAAGTTAAAAATTAAAATACTGAATTTTAAATAACAGATAAACAAGCTAATAGCTAGTCGCTAACGGCTAATAGCTTAATTAAACAGGTGGATTTTTCGCATTGAGCAACACTCAAATTTAGCTGTCGCGATATAAAAGAAGCCATAAATCAAATAGCGTATGAATGCTACCAATCAACATCCAATCGTGGTCGCCGTAGACATCGGGACAACAAAAGTATGCGTCGTGGCGGGTCGCCGCAATGAGTATGGCAAACTAGAGATTTTGGGAACAGCGCGAGTTGCCTCTACGGGCGTGCTACGCGGCGTTGTCTCCAATATCGAAAAGACAGTACGTGCCATCTCAGAAGCCATAGAAATCGTGGAGCGACAAGTCGGCGAGAAATTCACACATGTTCATGTCGGCATTGCCGGACAGCACATCAAAAGTTTGCAGCACCGTGGCATACTGACACGCGATAGCAATCATACAGAAATCAGTCAGCGCGATATACAGCGATTGATTCAGGATATGCACAAATTGGTCCTGCCGCCGGGCGATAAGATTTTGCACGTCATTCCACAAGAATACACCGTGGACAACGAGCAAGGCATTACTGACCCAATTGGGATGTCCGGCGTTCGTCTGGAAGCCAATTTCCACATCATCACAGGTCAGATTACAGCTTCCAATAACTTGCATCGCTGTGTAGAGCGTGCCGGATACAAAGCGGCTAGTATGACGCTAGAGCCAATTGCGTCCGCGACTTCTGTGTTGAACGAAGAGGAGAAAGAAGCTGGTGTCGCTTTGGTTGATATTGGTGGCGGTACGACAGATATTACCATTTTCCAAGAAGGCATCATTCGCCATACAGCAGTCATTCCTTTTGGCGGCAATGTCATCACCAAAGACATCAAAGAAGGCTGTCGCGTGATGGAGCATCAAGCAGAAAAACTGAAAGTACGCTTTGGCGGTGCACTCGCAGAAGAAGTCTATGACAATCGCATCATTACGATACCCGGACTGCGCGGTCGCGATGCCAAAGAGATTTCTGAGAAAAATTTGGCGCGTGTCATTCAAGCGCGTGTAGAAGAAATATTGGATCATGTCTACTGGGAAATCAAGCGCTCCGGTTTTGAGCGTAAATTGATCGGTGGGCTCGTCCTGACAGGTGGCGGTGCATTGATGCGCGACATCGAAAAACTAGCGGCTTATCACGTCGGTATGCCTACACGTGTCGGTATCCCGATTGAGCATTTGGGACATGGCTATCAGGAAGAAGTTTGCAGCCCAATCTACTCTACTGCCATTGGTTTGCTACTAAAAGCGGTCGAAGAAATCGAGCAAGGACGCATCCAGTTGCCGAAAAAAGAAGAGCCAAAACCACAAGAAGAGGAAGTCGTGATGGAAGCAGATAACGGCGAGAAATGGTACGAGCAAGTGTTCAAGCGAACGAAAGAGTGGTTTGAGGCAGAACCCGACAGAGAATTCTGAACGAAAGGTGATGCGTGATACGCGAGAGGTGAGAGAGCTTATCATCTCTCCTGTAATCCTAATTTTTTATTGACTAAAAAATCTTGTCATGATATTCAATTTAATAGATGATAACAACGAAGCGCCGATCATCAAAGTCATAGGCGTAGGAGGTGGCGGTAGCAATGCAGTCACACACATGTACAATCAAGGCATCGTCGGGGTCGACTTTGCGATTTGTAATACCGACAATCAAGCGATGGACTTGAGTCCGGTACCGGTGCGCATACAATTGGGACCCGGTCTAACAGACGGTCGTGGTGCAGGTTCTAAGCCGAATATTGGTAAACTGGCCTGCGAAGAAAGTATCGAAGAGATCAAAAAATATTTGTCCAATAACTGCAAAATGCTCTTCATCACTGCCGGAATGGGTGGTGGTACTGGAACAGGCGCAGCACCGATCATCGCGAGAGCGGCGAAAGAACTGGATATTTTGACCGTCGGTATTGTCACGACGCCATTCACATTTGAAGGTCGTCGTCGCGCACAGCAAGCGCATGAGGGATTGCAAGAATTTAAGAAAAATGTAGATACGCTCATCGTCATTTCCAATGATCGTTTGCGCCAAGTCTATGGCAATCTAGTTTTGTCGCAAGCCTTCTCTCAGGCTGATGATATTTTGACTACTGCCGCCAAAGGTATCGCAGAGATCATCACCGTGCCAGGCTACGTCAACGTGGATTTCGAGGATGTCAATACCGTCATGCGGGAAAGTGGTGCGGCCATCATGGGCACAGCATCCGCAGCCGGAGAAGATAGAGCAAAAGTAGCCGTCGATCAAGCCTTGAACTCTCCCCTACTGGAAGACAATGACATTCGTGGCGCGCAGCATATCTTATTGAATATTACTTCCGGCACGACAGAGGTGACGATGGATGAGATTTTTGAGATCACAGAATTCGTGCAAGAAGAAGCAGGCTATGGAACAGATTTGATCTGGGGTAATTGTTATGACGAAACACTAGGCGACAAGCTTTGTGTGACGGTCATTGCCACCGGATTCGAGAAAAATCGCCGTCAGAATGGCAAGTTGGGACTCAACGTACAAGATGAGCGTGTCAAAGTCTCTTTGGATGATGATATGCAGCCAAAGCGCAGTCCACTAGCTGACATTTCTCAAATTCAAGAGGAAGAAGAAGCCGCAGCACCCACTTTTGAGTTCGATCAAGTCCGCGCAGCTGTCGATCAATACAATTACTCTTATCAAGAGCCATATGTGAGCGAGCAAGAGCAACAAGAAGAAGAGGAAGCACGTAAGCGACAAGCTATGAATGAGTACAAACGTCGTGAGCGTCTCCGCAATACTACTGTTAAACTGAATAATCCAAAGGTGGTGAATGAGCTAGAAAACGAGCCAGCTTACTTACGTCGTGGCGTTCATTTGGATGAAGTGCATCACTCCGATAGTCACGAGCATTCCAATTGGACGATTTCGGATGAGGAAGAACCGACGCTGAGACCCAATAATCCGTACTTGCATGATAATGTAGACTAACAGAGAGCTATTAGCTTTTAGCCGTTAGCTGATCTGCTGGTACGGAATATCAATGCTTTCAGCTGAATAAACTTAGCATTTTACTACTGAACTCAAGCGGTAAGGTGCTGAATCGCTAAAAGCTAATGGCTAGTAGCTCACCGCTAACCAAAGATTAATATCATGACAGCAGCAAAAGGTTCTGAGCGTAAGCTTGGAGCCTTTTTGCGTTTGTAACTTACCGATTTTGTATAAACTTCACTTATTGATTTGCATATAAATATGTTCATTTTCTTTGCAAAAAAGTACTATATATTAACCTTTTGCATGATATATGCAAAAGCACATATTACTTTGTACAATACGTGCAAAAAGAGCTATTTAGAGCATAAATTTTGCAGGAAATCTTCAATTTTCTGCTCGTTTTGAAGATTTCCTGCAAAAAATCAGGCTACTTTTGAGCAATTCTAGCCAAAATAAGCCTCCAATACCGTCCTTAAAAACTCAGGTGTCCCCACCGTTTTGCCTGTTTCCATCTCTACAAAACACAGTTTGACTTTGCCGCCATTCACTAGCTTTCCTTTTTCATTGAAAATTTCAGAATGAAAGGTGATGAACTGCTCCGGTAGCTGCCGCAGAGTCGTTTCGATGGTCAATAGCTCATCATAGTAAGCTGGACGTACATAGCGCGATTGCAAACTCATCACAGGCATCATAATGCGATGTTCGTCCTCCATCTGTCGGTACGAAAACCCCAAAGCACGCAGCATTTCAACTCGCCCGATTTCGTAATATTTGGCGTAGTGTCCGTAGTAGAGATAACCCATTTTGTCGGTCTCGGCGTATCGGACGCGTTTTTTGAATTGATGCGAATACATAATGTCAAGTCAACTAAATAATAAGCATATTCAACTTCTGAAGAATCGAAGAACTGACAAATTGATAATACGTCTATCAACGCAATCACGTATTATCAATTTATCAGTTCAACAGTTCATCAAAAAAGTTATTCCTTCATCGCCTCCACCTTATTCGGCATTGGCACTTCCGGCTTAATCGTAAAATAGTACGAATACTTCTTGTCGGTCAGGCGGTGTTCGTCATGTGGTCGCGCATTGAACGTCCAAGTATCGTCTCCACCGACGCCCATCTGTGCAGCGTCTACTTTAATAGTAATAAACTGACGAGTCGGTAAGTCAATGGTGTGCTTCGCCACTTCCAAATCGGACTGCGTGTAAGTATGCGCACTCATGTTGAGATCTCTACCTTCGATGCGGATGCCATTGCCGGATTGATCGGTGAATGTAGCCCACTGCACGCCCATACGATTACCATTTTCTTGTGGTCTGATGTAAGGCGTATGCCAATCCGCTACCGTCTGCCTGTACCAACCTATCTTAGCGGAAATCTGTCGATCACTATACGCTTCGTGAGGCCCTTTTCCATAGTAATTGATGCGGTCGTAGTCGTCAGAAATAGCGAATAAACTGCCGAATCGAATTGGTTCAGCAGCTTTATCTGAAGGCGTTAAACTACTATTGACGTGTAGTGCGCCGCCGCTCCCGAGTTCGTAGCGAATGATCTGTGAGGCTTTACCCTCTAGTAAATCATATTGCGCGACGAGTACCAAATTGCCAGATTGAGATTGGGATTTTTCAAAGGCTATCAACCTAGCTGTCTGCTCTGCGATCTTCCACTCGCCATTTCGTTTCGGCATTCCCCAAGCCAGATCATTGTCAGTAGGTGCGCGCCAAAAATTGGGGCGTAGTGAGCCGCTGAGGAGTTCTTTGCTTCCCTTTTTATAAGATTTCAACCAGCCCGTCGATTTCATAAAAGTCAGTTGCACGTCTCCATTCTTGATAATCATTTCGTCGCTATCATCCTTTGTAATGGACACATCGCTTTTGCGTATGAGAGATGAAGAAAGTCCTTTTTGCAACTCAAACTGCTCCCAAGCTACTTCATGATCGATAGCTGCCCAGTTTGTTTTTTCGCTCAATTGAAAACTGACATTGAGGAGATAAGAAGAGTTAGACGTTAAATCAAATTCGGGTAGGCTGACCATTTCTACTGAATTGGGAGCAATGGCAGGGAGTTCCAATACGTCTTCTTTTATAATTTGTCCATCTTTCACCAATTCATAAAACAAACGGTACTGACTCAAGTCAACAAAGTTATGTAAGTTTTTGACTTTCAGTTTATTACGCTCCAACTCAACTTCGATAGGCTGAAAGAGTTTTTTGCATTCAAAAAGGGCAGGTTGAGGTGTTCTATCAGGAAAAATGAGTCCATTCAGGCAAAATGCGCCGTCCGTATATTCTTCCCCAAAATCACCACCATAAGCAAAATAGCGTTCCCCATCTGCTGTCGTTTTATACAATCCCTGATCGACCCAATCCCAGATAAAGCCGCCGATGATTTTGGGATTACTGCGAAAAAGATCAACAAATTTGTAGAGATGTCCTGTCGAGTTGCCCATCGAATGCGCATACTCGCAATAGACCATTGGGCGATCATCGAGTTTGGAGAGTTTATCCATTTCTTCGACCAGCGTATACATCCGACTCCGAATGTCAATGTAGCCAGCATCTCTTCTACCCAAATGTGCGCCTTCATTATGATTGAATCGGCTATCGTCGCGCTCTTTGATCCAAGCAGCCATCGCGGCATGATTCGGTCCGCTGCCAGCCTCATTGCCGAGTGACCAAGAGATGATGGATGGATGATTTTTATCTCTCTCTACCATTCGGATGGCTCGATCTAGCATTTGTCCAGCATAGTCGGGGCGACGGCTGATGAAGTTACCGAGAGCGTGCGTTTCGATATTGGTCTCGTCCATGACGTACAAACCGTATTCGTCACACATTTCATAGAATTTGACATCGTTCGGGTAGTGAGAGGTCCGCACAGCATTTATGTTGTACTGCTTCATCAATAGAATATCTTCGCGCATTCGGTTTTCATTGATGGCTTTTCCGGTCTTCGGGTCGTGATCGTGTCGATTGACACCTAATAAGATAACTTCTTCGCCATTGACCTTTAGTCCATCACTCCCCCACTCTATTTTTCGGAATCCGATGCGTGTCGAGCGGCTTTCTATATGTTTGCCATCGGCATCACGCAAAGTGACAACCAAGCGATATAGATGAGGGGTTTCGGCAGTCCACTTTTTGGGATTTTTTACTTTGGCTTTCATTTTGAAATAAGGCGGAAAATCATGTGGTAAGTTGTTGGTCTCTTTAGTAAAAAAACGTCTCATTCTATC
The DNA here is from genome assembly GCA_038749535.1 of Bacteroidota bacterium. GTDB lineage: Bacteria > Bacteroidota > Bacteroidia > Chitinophagales > Saprospiraceae > JAAUTG01. The sequence goes on along the minus strand of JBCDHX010000065.1, from coordinate 8,074 downwards.
CACATCAAAGGTCATCGGTTCATCCAAAACTGCCTCTTTCCCGTCATATAACTGCGACTCAATCGTATAGCCTGCTACCGCCTCAGGATCACGAAAATATAAGCTCGGCTCTATCGTCAATGTGGCATTTTCGTAATTGTCATCCAGATCTGTGCGCGCAAAAATATCCGATATGTGATTTTCAGGCATCGCGACGACATAGACTTCCCGATGGATACCACTCAATCGCCAATGATCTTGATCTTCCAAATAAGAGCCATCACAAAAGCGATAGACTTCTACAGCGACCTCATTTGTCCCAGCTTTTACAACATCTGTGATGTCAAACTCTGCGGGCGTCCGACTACCTTGACTGTATCCGATTTTTTTGCCATTGACCCATACATAGAAGGCGGAACTGACCCCACCAAAATGCAATACAATCCGCTTGCCATTGATCCAGCTCGGCGGTATTCTAAAGTTTCGTTTGTACGAGCCGACCGGATTGCTTTTTTGAATTTTGTAGCTCGTATCTGTCTGCACAAAAGGTGGAATCGCCGGATCGAAAGGCATCATCCAATTGGTGTAGATAGGGTCGCCGAAACCTTGTAATTCCCAATTGCTGGGCACAAAAATATTCTTCCAGCCGGATACGTCAAAGTCTGTCTCATGAAAGTCCGTGGGGCGATCTTGTGGATTGGGTGCATAGTTGAATTTCCATGTGCCATTGAGAAATTGAATCCATGGCGTTTTTGTCCGATCACCTTCGATAGCGTCTTCCAAAGAAGAGTATGGATAGGTGGTCGCGTGAGCCGGTAGCCGCCCGATGTTGTAGACCTGTGGGTTTTCCCAGTCGGGCAGTTGTGCGAAACTTGGCATGGTTAATAGGAGAATAGGGAGTAGGATGAATAGTTGTTTTAGCATGGTTAGGTTCGTTGTATTCTGAATTAGATGATCTGAGTAGTTTTCTGGGAAATGCATCTCACTCTGAAGTCAGGAAATTTGATGAATGCCATATATCATCATTCGACTTCGACTTTAAAAATGCAAGATAAAGAGTAGGAAGTGTACCGTCTATATGAAGGCGTCTTTATTTGTCCTTTCCTATATTTTGAGCAGATCAGGTATCATCCCTACGGGATGAGTGCTAGCAGAATTTTCGGGAGGGATACCGATACAATTGGTGGTAAAAGTATGCAATTGAACTACCGTGTAGCAGTTGAACTACTATCAATAGGCGAGGTGCAGAAGATGCTAAAGACCAAACAAAGACTTTATCTTTTCCATCTGAATCACATTTGCTTTCAGAGCTGTAGGTTCGCCAAAACAAAAAGTGATCTGGAAAGTAGTGGATAGGTATCGAAAAAGGTTATCGCTACATTTGATTTCACCTTCAAACCAATTTGTCCAGCCAAAATAGATGTATGCTTTTTCTTTTTTGAGCATCAAAAAGTCGTGATCTATACCTTTATCGAAACCTTTATAATCATATTTCAAACGCCAACCGTCAGCTTTTAGCGTCGAAATAATTGTATTCCAGACTTCGGTTTCTATATCTACAGCTACCTTCATCATTGGAAATGAGTCATTTAATCCGCCAACAACACATCGCTAGGTCGCCTCGTCCACCAATGTACCTCACCTTTTGGATGAATTTTCCATGCCATCAACAGTTCTTGATCGGCGATGGTGAGCATGGGTGTGGTAGAAGGATTTTGGATAGGAAAATCAATGATCTCGTCTTGATGTAGGAGATTGCCGAAGCGGTCAACATAGTTGAGAATGAAGTAGGTGGAGTTGTCTCTTTGCTCTAGCCAAGTGACGCAGATCGTCTCTTCATTCCACCATCGCAATTGTATTTTCCCGATCAAATCAGGGACTTTTTGCGATAGCACAGTTTGAAACTGTTCGCCACCATCTTCGGAGATTGCCAGTTGCCATTTGGGTGAGCCATTGCGCTCGCTATACCAAGCGATAGCGACTTGATCGTTCATCGCATCTGCTGCCGGAGCTTCGATGGTGCTACCGATCTGCCAGCGATCATTGTTCAAGACTTTTGGCGTTGACCAAGTCTCATTTTTGAGCTGCTGAACAGTGATATTTTGCGCTTGATTGCGGTAGATGAGCAAAGGATTTTTGGTGGTTTTTATCAGTTGAAACGGACACATCGCACTGATATCTGTCGTCAATATTTGCTCCGCTTGTCGTTTCCCTTTGTTGTCGATACGCGTGGTGCGCAGTTCTAGTTGTCCATCGGGATTGGGATAGAATCTCGTGCCGTCTTCGTTCGGTTTTTTGGTCGTCCTACCATCTATCCAAACGGCTAGTAAATCATCATCGGCTAGCGATAAGAACTGTGGCAAACCATAGTAGGCAGGCACATCGGCATCTGCTAACTTGAAAGCAGACCGCCATTTTTTATGCTTCTTACTGGATCGACTCAACTGAATATCATGATCGTAAATGTTGCGCTGACTGGTTCGATTAAGCCAACTCGCTAGCCACTCGCCGTCTTCGTTGAGCGCGACTAACTGCGGCGCATCTATTTCGTTGACTGCCCAATTACCCTCATTGGTCGCTATTGTTTTTGGAGCAGACCATTTGTCGGTTTCCCATTGCGCATATTGCAGCACTTGCTCGCCAGCGTCATGTTGTTCTATCCAAGTGGCGTAAACTTCTTCTTGCAGTTGATGGAGTCGGAACGCTTGCTTTTGCTGAACTTGGAAAGCTGGATTTTTGAATCGGGCGCGCTGATTATTGATGAGCTGAATTTGTGCGCGAATAAAAAAACTGCGCCCTGCACCTACTGGAAGACTGTTTCCGCTAGTGTGGATATTTCCATTGTTGCCAACTATATTGATTTGCCGTACATTGAGTACGTTTCTGATGCCGGCAGTGAGCTGGATTCTATTATTCATCAAAGACTGAGAGACGCTGGCATCTATCCAGTGAAAGCCATCCTGTACGCTTTGACGCGCTGTTTGTGTACCGTTGTGAATTTCGGGATAGTAGCTAACAAAGCGATCATTGTACCGCCAAAATACATTAAAGTGGGTCTTCCAAAACGGTAGTTGATATCCTAGTCGAGCGCTCCATTCTTGTACGTAAGTAAATGGCTCTACTTCGTCAAAAGTTTCGCTCAACGTATTGTAAAACCCGATGGTGGACAGTCCGCCTTCTAGTTCCCAATTTCGCAAAGCATAGCTAGCGCGTAGATTGATACCTTGTGTCTTGTTCTGTCGGATGTTAAAATAAGCGTATTGTATGGATTGATCGGGTGTCGTTGGGATGAGTTGACCATCGCGCTCTAGGAAAGGAAAGAGCTGAATTTGATCCTCTATGTTGTTAAAAAATAATTGGGTGCGTAACTGTATGGGAAAGCGATCATTATCGGAGCGATACTGCGCATTAAATTGAAAATTGTCAGCCGTTTCAGCACGTAGATTGGGATTACCGACTAAGAAGTGATTGATGTCTACAAAAGATAGAAATAACTCTTTTAAACTCGGACTTCGGAAACCTCGACCATAGGATAAGCGAAAAGAAAGTGGTCGTGTCGGTTGGTATTTTAGATGAAAAGAAGGAATCAATGGAGCATCGTAGCGCGAATGATGCAAAGCGCGCAGTCCGGCTTCCATGTTTAACTTAGGCGTAGGTGTATACCGTAAACTTCCAAAAGCCGCCAATTCATTGATGCTACCGCCAGTCTGTGTTTTTCCCTCACTATCTACGATGCGCGCACCGCTAGCGATTTCTCTCCTCAAATCTATACCCAATTGAAAATTCAGCTTTTGCTCACGCAACTGACTCGCCAACACTGATCGCCACATATAATTATCGAAGATGGTCGTATCACCGTCTATATAACTGTGCCTATCTTCTTCAAAATCGTTGCGATAGACTTGTAATTCGCGCTCAAAATGATTGTAGCCCAGCGCATTTTGCCAGTAGAACTTATCGCCCAAACTACCTTCGTGATGAATGGTATGATTGATGCGCTGTGTCAAATAGTGATCGTCAAAAGCGTAAGGTTTGAACTGTGGACGACGAACGTTCCCTAAATTTTGGACGTCTTCGTCGAAAAAAGAAAACTGATACTGAATGCGATGGTCGTCTGCAAAATCGTAGCGCAAACTGACATCAGTATAGATTTGCTGCTTGGGATTCCAAAGCGTGGAGCGCAAACTATCCACATACGCTCCATCGAACCAATCGCGCCCGACATTGATGCGGAGCAGCCAGTTGTCGTTCCACCGAATGCCGCCATCCAGTAGCACGCTGGACTCAGAAAGTGTCTCCAACTGAGTCGTCAAAGTTGCTTCGTACTGATGTAGCTGAGACTTTTTGGTAATCAAATTGATGACACCGCCGATAGCGTCTGTACCGTAGCTGACCGACATGGGGCCTTCTACGATCTCTATGCGCTCGATATTGTTGAGATTAATTTGGCTGAGATCGATCGTGCCATTGAGACGACCGATAACCGGAACACCATCAATAAGGATTTTGACATTTTCACCACCTATGCCAAGCAATGACAAACCACTACCGATGATGGGATCTTGCTGTATCTGAATATTGACATCTTGCTGAAGCAATTGCGCTAGATTATTCGCGCCCAATTGCTCGAAACGTTCTCTCTTAATGATGCGGATGTTTTGGAGTGCATTTTCGCTGCTTGTAGGTGCAGACTGGGCGGTGACGACTACATCATCCAATTGGACGGACATAGAAAAAGTATCTGCTTCGCTATTGATATTCAGTATTTCTTGTGCTAGAGTTGTCAATTGACAACTAGCCAGAAAAACGAAACAACACCAAAAACGAAGCGAGTAATTCATCATTACAAAACATCTATCAATTACTGAGCGATGACCACCGGAAAAGTGCGATATAGACCTCCGATCTGCGCGCGCAAATAATAAATGGCACTTGGCAACGTAGGTAATTCAAAATTCAGCTGCTGCTCACCGGAAGTGATGCGGGTATCAGTTGCCCACAAGCGACGCCCATTTGCGTCATATAAATGAAACTGTGCAACAGCGGTGGTCTGTTGCCATTGAACAGTCATATTTAGCTGACGATCAGTGGGTTGACCCAAAATTTTAACCGCATGCGGAGCAAGTGTCGGTGTGGTGGATGCACTTACAAAAGTTTCCGCACTAAAGGTCGTCGTTCCTGTCGTGATTCCTTCAAAATCTATGAAAACCAAATGATATAGTTTCCCTTCATTACTGCGTACCACATAGCTCAAATCGTCCGGCATCACCCAGCCATCATTGAAATCAAATCGCTTCCAGTCATATCCTATCACATCCAATCGTGTAGATGTGTTAGCAGCATCCGCATCGGTTACTTCTTCTGGTTTTTTGCCGCTCACTTCGGCGATACTCACACCCAGACCAGATAGAAACCCGGTCACATCATAATCCAAAGAATCCAAAATACTGTCATCGGGATGCTCGGCAGGCGAGTTGTAGCGTGTATATAGCAGATCAAAACCTTCAATATCTAAATCGACTAAATCATTGGTGGCGAATGAAAAGAAAGCCAAGCTGCCATCTACGCTATTTTTATCAAAGGAGAAGGTTTTCAGATTCGAGCCGTCTAGATTAGCGTAGCGAATATTATAGGTCGTCAAATCCAGAGAAACAAGCTCAAATTTAATGAAATTGCCACTTCGCAATTTGATGATGAATAGTTCATCTCCTACTACTCTGCGAATGGTTGGGTCGTAAGTCCCCCAGCCGTAATCCAGCGTATTGGCAGTGCGATCAACGTTGAAAGCACCGTAGATCCAGCTTTCCTCATCGTTGTATAAGCGTTTGAAAGTGGTGTCAAATTCGGTGAGTGCATTAAAGTTGGCGGCATCTGCCAGATAAACCTCTAAACTAGGTTTTGGAGCTGTAAATGTATTGGAAGAAGCTTCGTTGAAGTGGACGCCTGCATCTTGAAATCCTATAGTCGTAAATGCCAAGTCCCAAGCATCATTTTCGACGACGACGGATGTTTCTGTGTCCAGATCGTAGAAAATGTGTTGTCCATAGCCTTCGCCGAGAGAAAGCTGTTTGAAGTTTTGGGAAAATCCAAAGAAAGGAAGACCAATGGCGACCAACAAGAGGGTGAAATTTCTCCGCATGTTGCTGTTTTTTGATATAGAAAAAGAACAATTGCAAATGTACAGCCTTAGCAGATAGCAAGTGTAAGCAATCGGTCAAGGTGTGATTTTATTAGACTAATTTGTATAAATTATGTCTACTTTACATTGGAAGGATCGCAGAGCAAGCAGGAAAAAATCATACTTTCTAACATCGCCTCTATGGAAGCAGAACAACTGCTGTCGTACTCAATGTCTGTCAGGCGTGGCAAGTGCTCGGCAAAGTAGATGTTATTGTTGGCGGTCTCGATAAGTGTGCTGGCTAGCGATTTTGGATAAGGATAGCTTTCGTTGATCTCGGACATGATGAGCGCGATCTTTTTGCACAATGCTTTGTACGATAAAAAGAAGCCCATTTTGTTTTCCTTGTCTACGTATTTGCCGTGATAAGCTTTGGTGCCTTCTGTCACAACGATACGATGCAAAATGTCGGTGTCTACATACTCTACCGAAGCTCGCTTTTGAGAGGTATCAACGATGGTGTGGATGACTTGGCGTAGCTTTTCTTTAGCATCCGTCAAGTTCATCGTATTGAAACTGATTCGAAAACTCGTCCACTCCCAGTACCAGTTGATGAGATAAACGAAAAAGAGATGTTTATTCTTGAAATAGCGATAGATGGAGGCTTCTGTGGAACTGATGCGCTCCGCCAGTTTCTTAAAGGTAAATGCCTCGAATCCAATTTCATCGATAAGTACGATGCCTTCTCTCACGATTCGTTGTCCCAAAACGGTTTGTTGCGGATCTCTGACGATGAGTTCGTCGTTAATGTTTAGGACAACACTAATCTGTGCCATTTCAGGAAATATATATTGTTGTGTAATAGAAATCAGAATGACAAATGTAAAAGAATATACTTATGTTCGGCAAAAGATGACAAAATTTGACCACCTGTCATCTGTGAAAGCAAATAATTCAGTCGGAATTATAAAACACTAAGCCACTCTGGACAAGCTAGACTGCAAAGCTTTTCTTGCCATAAAAATACGACTTTTGACCGTCCCCAAAGGCAAAGACAATTCATCAGCAATCTCCTGATACTTATATCCTCTGAAGCGCATACTGAAAGGCGTCACGAGATGCTCATCCAGTCTAGCGATGACCGTCTCGATCTCTTCTACTGCCATGTTGACTTCACCACCGTTACCTGTGCTGTGTCGATCAGAATTACTGAGCATGTCGGTTTCCGTCCAGTTAGACAGGGTGCGATTCTTCTTCTTTTTGCGATAGTCATTGATGAAGATGTTTCGCATAATTGTCATAAGCCAAGCTTTCAGATTAGTCTTTGACTCAAACATGTGCCGATATTTGAAAGCGCGATAAGCCGTCTCTTGAAACAAATCCTCTGCATCATTTCCATTGCTGGTCAACTTGAGCGCATAAGCCTTCAGAATGGTCTCTAGGTGGTAAAACTCTCTGGTGAATTCCATAGTATCCATAGCAACACTTCTATTTTATACTTTCAAATATAATAGTATTGCTATCAATAATGCAAGTTATGATTGAAATTTATTTTTACTGTGCTCCTTCTCATAAGTAAAACCAAAAATTAAATCATTGGTTATCAAATATTTATACAATAGACTTGTTACGCCAATAAATCAGGGAAATTAAGATATTGTGGTTCAAAAATAGAAAAAGATGGACTATCGGACAATCCTATCAAAGCGACAATTTAAAGATGCGACGAGTTATAACAGAGCAGAATTTGAAGCATTATTGGCTGATTACGAGCAGACTTACCTAGATAAATATGGAAAGTCTTACGAAGAGTTGACCGCAGAAAATATAAACGCAATCACTCTAGGTGACAAAACTTTCCTGCAAGCGAAAAGCATGATCGACCTTGTCGAGTAAGGCTTGAATTGGTCTGAAAAGCTGCCTCAAGTAGTTTTCATCTTGATGAAATCGTCGAATCGCTTTTTCCAAACAATCTCT
>JBCDHX010000064.1:0-31175 GCA_038749535.1 Bacteroidota bacterium | reverse complement strand
GATTGACTACATCGGACAAATTTTATTCTGTTCTGCGTTAAAATTTTTAGTCGTAGCTAGGCTATGCCGAAAAATTTTGCCTTGTCCAAAATAAAATTTGCTTCGCTTCGCCCTAATCAGCTACGACATAACAAGTCTATTGGCTTTTTTCTTTGTTAATATGGTAAGCACATAATGTGATGGAAGGCATCAATGACATCTCCCGTCTTAGTTGCATGACCTTTGATTACTGAGTGTACTCATCTGTTACTTTTTTGGAGGGCAGTTCCTGGTTGTAATGACTTTTTCCTAAACTCCTAAAATTTTAGTAATTAAAATACTAAAAAATTAGGAGTTCTCCGAAAAGCCCCGTAGTTTTGTGTCATCAAAGCATACAAAGCTATACGATTATGGAAAAATTAACCGAGCGCGAAGATCAAATTATGCGCATCATCTGGGAGCAAGAATCGGTTTTCATTAAAGACATCGTGGAAGCCATGCCACCTAGCCGAAAAGGCAAAAAGCCACACTACAACACAGTAGCCACACTTGTCAAGTTACTCGAAAAGAAAGGCTACGTCGAAGCCGAGCGCATCGGCAACACTTATCGCTATCACCCAATTATACAACTATCCGACTATCGCGATCAAGATTTGGAGGAAATTAAGGAGAAGTATTTTGGTAATTCTTTGCCTAATATGCTCGCCTATTTCGCCAAGTCTGAAAAACTCAGCGACGCCGAACGCGAAGAACTCATCCGTTTGATTCAATCTCAGAAGTAGATCTCATTTCTCCAAGGGGTCATGACCCCTTGGAATGATTACTTTCCTCACCTTACAACTCGATTGTTATGTTACTTTTTTTATTAAAAGCCTCTCTAGTCATAGCTACCCTTCTGGCTTTTTATAAAGCCATTTTAGAACGCGAAAGCTTTTTTCGCATCAATAGAATTTATTTGCTGGCTGGCTTAGGCTTGGCAGTTTTATTGCCTTTTTTATCGCTTCCGAAAGTCATCAATCATCAAGGGTATTTGACGAATTGGGCAGAAAAGAAATCCGTCAGAACTGTTAGCCTATCTACATCTACTGATGACTGGGAAGTTAAAACGACAGTTGTAACTCGATATCCTCAACAAAAAGAAAGCCAGGGAGAAGAAACGACGGACTGGAAAGAGGTTAGTGATTGGGAGGAAGTAGCTCAAGAGGAAGAAACTAATATGACCATTTCACCACCTCCAGCACCAACGCCACCGCCACCACCATTTTCAGAAGAAACTAAAGAAATAGAGAAGTCGCCTTCATGGTCTTGGCAGTTCATTTTATTGGGTATTTATACCTTTGGTGTCCTTATTTTGCTCGGTAATCTGATCGCTCAAATCATCAGCATTTTCATAAAAGCTCGTCGCGCCGAAGATGCTATTAAAGCCGATGGTAGCATCCTCATCAACCTGGAAGAAGAAAGCGAACCTTGCTCTTTTTTCCAATACATTTTTATCCATCCTGACAGCTACGACTTTGAGACTTACGAGCAAATCGTAGCGCATGAAAAGATACACGTCCATCAGCGACATAGCTGGGATTTGTTGTTTGCGGAGTTGGTGGTGGCTTTCCTTTGGTTCAATCCATTTGTATGGCTCTTTCGCCGCGAAATTGAGAAGAATATCGAGTACCAAACCGATTATCTGCTGACTGAAAGTGCCGAGCAAACGGTCAAGAAAGACTACCAGCTCAGTTTGGTCAAAATTGCTGCCAAAACACAGCCACTTGCCGTCACCACCAATTACAATCAATCACTCATCAAACAAAGAATCCTAAAAATGAATAGCAAACGCTCCAATCCATACAGCTACTGGAAATATGCTTTTGTACTGCCACTTCTGGTCGGTATTGCACTAGCAATGAATCAACCGCTTTCTGATGTGCAATTGGAAGCATTGACGGATAACATGGAGGAAATTCCAGCCATCGAAACTGATGAACCTTTCGATGAACTAATGCAAGCCATCCGCGACAATGATTTTGAAAAAGTCAAATCATTATTAGACAAAAAAGTCAATTTTGACAAAGCCGATGAAGAAGGCTTCACCCCTCTCCTACTCGCCGCTCAATTGGAGCATAATGAAATTGCGCAATTGCTGACGAATGAGCACTTGAAAGAAGCAGGTTTTCATTTCGATTTTGAGGAAGAAAAGATCGTGGATGCTGTTGAGTCCAATTTCGATACCGACAAATCCGATTTTGAACTCTTAATGAAAGCCATCAAAGAAGGCGAATTTGATTTTGTGCAATACTTTTTGGAAAAAGACATCGACCTGAACCAAGAAGATCGCCACGGTTTCACACCTTTAATGCTAGCAGCTAGTGAAAATGAATACAGAATCGCCTTACTCCTCATTCAAAATGGCGCAGACATCAACTACAGCAATCGCGACGGCTGGACTGCCATCATCGAAGCTGCGGATGAAGGCTCTTACGAAACGGCAATTCTCTTACTCGAAAATGGCGCAACTTTAGAAACTGAAGGCAATTGGGGACGCTCTGCTTTATACATGGCAGCCTCAGAAGGGCATATCAAGATGCTCGAATTGCTATTAGAAAAAGGAGCAGACTTGGAAAAATCTTACGTCCTCCACGCTGCTGCCGAAGAAGGAAAATCTCATATCGTTCGCTATTTGCTTGAAAAAGGAGTCGATGTGAACTGGACAGATCAAGAAAGACGCACGGCACTGATGTACGCCGCAGAAGAAGGTCATTTAGATATTGTGAAACGGCTGGTAGAAGCAGGCGCAGACATCAATCATATCGACAACAGAAATCACTCTGCTCTCCTTTTTGCGACAGGCGAAGGCAATACACGAATTATTGCCTACCTATTAGAGAATGGTGCAAGTACAACAATTTCTAATCAAAATATACTACAAGTGGCGATGCGAGAAGGCGATGAAGAAGCATTCAATATGCTTTTAGATCATCAACAAACCAATAGTGAAGGCGATTCAAAAGTGAAAAGAAGCGACTACGATATTCATTTTTTCATCGAAGCGATAGATGATGGGGATGCTAGGACGGTGCGTAGTCATATCGAAAAAGGAATTGATGTCAACCAAACTGCCAAAAACGGCTGGACACCACTCATCGCAGCCGCAGACGAGTCCAATTTGAGAATCATCAAACTCCTGATCGAAGCAGGTGCAGACATCAACCAAACGGCTGATAATGGTTGGTCACCTCTAATGGAAGCGATAGATGAAAGAGATCTAGCGACTGTCAAATACCTCATCGAAAAAAACGCAGATCTAGACGCTCAGACCACTAAAAATCACAACGAAAACTACTACATCAACAACGAGCAGTTTTTGTACAGTGTCTCCAAAGGCTGGAATGCTTTGTTTGAAGCTATCGACGAAAATGCAGCGCAAATCGCTGAATATTTACTTCAAAACGGTGCCGACATCAATGCCACGATGACCCGTACTTACCAATCTAAAAAAGAAAGCAATTGGACGCCACTCATGGAAGCCGCTGTTCGCGGACAATTGGATATGGTGGTGATGTTTTTCATTCATTACAATCCTGACAAAGATGCCAAAACATCTTCTGGTTTGACGGCGATGGATATTGCGGAGCAAGCTGGACATGATCGCGTTGTGGAGTTTCTGAAAACGCAGTAGCAGAGCGAGGAGAGAAAAGAGAGTTTCGAGAGCGAAGAGAGGTAGCACGTCTCCACCCTCTCGAAACTCTCCTAGCTCTCCCTTCTCTCGAAGCTCTGGAAAACTCCTATCAAAAAACAAATTTCAATCATTCATAATCACCCGCTAATAGCTAGTTGCTAAAGGCTAATAGCTTACTACTTCCCAACATGAAGATTTCATTCTATTGGGGCATTCTGACAATTGTCGGATTGCTCACAGCCACACCTATACTTGCTCAATTCCAAATCAAAGGGCAAATCGTGGACATCAACAAACAAGCATTAGAATACGCCACCGTCTCCGCTTTCGATCGAGATAGCAATCTAGTCGATGGCACAATTACAGATGCAGCAGGTATCTTTTCGCTCGAACTAGCGGAAGGCGACTATCGACTGGACATCGCTTTCATTGGATATGCAAGTCAAAGTCAGTCCATTGAATTGACCCAAAATATTGATTTACAGCAAATTACATTAGCAGCCGATGATGTCGTATTGGATGGCGTAGAAGTAACTGCCGAACAAAGTCAGATGAGTTTGCAATTGGACAAAAAGGTGTTCAATGTTGGAAAAGACTTGTTAGCGAGAGGTGGTACGGCGACTGAAATTTTGGACAATGTGCCTTCTGTGACCGTCGAGCCAAGCGGAACGGTGAGTTTGAGGGGTAATTCTGGTGTCACGATTTTGATTAATGGCAAGCCGTCTGCTCTAGCGCGTAACAATGCACTATCGAGCATTCCAGCTTCGAGTATTGAGCGAGTCGAAGTCATCACCAATCCTTCGGCGCGCTACGAATCGGCGGGCAATGCAGGCATCATCAATATTGTGTTGAAAGCCGATAAGCGTCGCGGCTTCAATGGCAGCGCGACGGTGACAGCAGGTGTGCCAGCCGATTTTCGACCGACTTTTGCGTTTAATTTGAGACGCGAAAAGATCAATTTCTTTGGTAATGTCGGCGCACGCTACGCCAACTTCATTGGTCGCCGAGATAGCGAACGCCAGAATTTCGACGAAAATCTCGCTTCTTCTTTTCGTAGCGATACCGATCAAGATCGCAAAGACAAAGCGGCTTTCGGGTTCGTCGGAATGGATTACTTCATCGATGAGGAGCATACCTTGACGGCTTCTTACTCTAATTATAGTGTCGTGAATACCGATTCGGAAACAACGGATTTTATCTTTCGAGATGCAGAAAATAAGATCATTCAAGATTGGACGCAAACTTTCGACTATAGAGAACCTGAATCTTACAATCAGATCGACATTTCCTTTGCAAAGAAATTTTTGGAGGAGGAAAAGAAGAAATTAAATATTACCTTCCAACACGACTTTTGGTTCAATGATGAAACCGAGAACATTCGCATTCAAGAGAACTTCCCACTTGATGATACACGATTGCGATTGCGCACCAACACGATTGAAAGTAGCCGAGACTATTTATTGCAAGCCGACTATGTTGTTCCTGTGGGCGACAATGGGACATTTGAGACTGGATTGAGAGCAGAAACCCGGGTCATCAAAAGTGACTTCCTAGCTGAAAATCGACCTAATGATGAATGGCAAGTTTTTCAAGGCTTCGACAATGAATTAGACTACTTTGAGCGCATTGGCGGAGCATACATTCAATATGGTCAGCAGCTGGAAAAATTGAGTTATCTGTTGGGTTTGAGAGGTGAATACACTTTTATCGGCATCGATTTACTCGATCAACCTGGCGATGTTGAAAAGACTTACACCCGCTTTTTCCCAACTGCCAATGTCAGCTATCAATTTCAAGAAGGCACGTCGGCTCAAGTAAGTTATAGTCGCCGCATTCGTCGCCCACAGTTTTGGCAATTGAATCCATTTGCTGGCTTGAATGATCCCAATTCCATTTTCATGGGCAATCCCGATATGGATCCTGCTTATACGGATCGAGTAGAAATTAATGCTGTGCAAACTTGGGAAAAATTGACGTTCAATCCTGCCATTTATGCTTCACGAACGCTGGATTATTTTGGTTTCTTCTTCGAGCAACGAGCAGATGGTGTGGTACTAGAAATGCCCGTCAATTTGGAGCAAGAAGACAATTATGGCGCAGAACTACTCATCAATTATCGCCCGACGGACGCGCTGAGTTTCAATGTTGAATGGAACGGTTTTGCCTTCGACCAAACTGGTCAATTTGAAGACCAAAATTTCGACTTTTCTGCTGCGACTTGGAGCAGTCGATTGAGCATCAACTATCGCTTTTTGAAGACCTTTTCATTCCAAGCTAGAGGCAATTATCAAGCCGCTTATGAAAATGCGATCACCAAACGACAACCGATATTTTTCGCCGATTTCGGTCTGTCTAAGCAGTTTTTGGAGGATAAATTGACCTTGACGCTCAATCTGCGCAACGCTTTCGATTCGCGCTGGTATCGCAATACCGTGACGCAATCCACTTTCATTCAAGAAAACAATCAAGCATGGAATGTGAGGCGTTTTGGGGTTGAATTGAGTTATCAGTTTCAGCAAGGAGAACGGATGCCGACACGACGGATGAGAGGGAGTATTCGGTAACCAATAAGAAGAAGCATTCGATGCTTCTTTTGAGTATTGTCTTTCTATAAACCTATATCTATACCGGGTAGTATCATTTGCCAGCACTACCGCTCCAAATAAGCCCAAGTGAAATTAGGATGACCATTTGCTCGAACCATCTTTACCCAGAGTAATGTCATGTGTTCTAAATGAAGTGATTGAGGTAAGTTGCCAACGTCCAAGGTCTCAAATCCTAGATCAGTGTTCAGCGACCTCACCTGCTTTTTGGCATCAATGTCATTACCTGCTATCAGCATGACTGGTCTTGTAGTATATTCTGGAAAATCAGAATTAGCTAAGTTTTCAAAACCATAAATGGTATAAGATTTGACAACTCTGGCATTCTTTGCCCATTCTTGAACTTTTTCTGCCCCTGAAATTTTACTACCCAATCCATGAACAAGACCTGCACCAACAGGATTGGTACAATCTACCAAAATATTATTGCCAAAATCCAATGGTGTCAAGATGGTTTCATTGGCTTTGAAAGGAGTAGCTAAAAAAGTAATGTCGGATTGCTCAATAGCATCTTGGATAGGTATTGCTGCGAATGCTTGATTTTTAGACTGTGCACTCCTCACGCTCTTGCTTGCTAGGTCGTTGTGCCCAATGATGATGTCATGTCCTTTTTTTTGCAAATTATTAGCTAATGCAAAACCTACTTTACCAATCCCTATAAACGATAGTTTCATCTGTGTATTTTTATTTTCCTTGACGGTCAGATGGAACTTACCATGATTGAATAATCATTGCCTCGTATGTTTTAATGACGATTTAATCATGGACGTTTCATCTCTATTTGCTTTAAAATTGTTTTCTGAAAAATAGACCCATATTTGCATCTGTATTAGAAAATCTGCTTTCATTTAAGTTTATCGCAGTTCCCCATTGATAACCACTTTTATCAATACCAAGTCGAATTCTTTGCACACTACTTAAATGCCCGACAGCGCCAAAAGCTGAAAATAATTCCAAGCTAGTGTATAGCTTCCAGTCGTTTTTTAGCTCAGGTGTAAACCGCAACAGAGAAAACCAACTGTAAAGCAGATTATCGCCAATATGAATAGAAGGTAAAGCATAAATCAATAACGATTTTTTCGCTTTGAAATAGTGAATGCCTACATCTACACCTGAATTATTAGAAGAAATTCGTCCAACAATTGTACCTCCAAAACCCACTTTAGTGGTGTAGTTCAAATAAGCACCTGTAAATAAATCAGTATTTTGTCCATCGTATTCAGTTGTCGCTCTTGCTCTTGAAAAAAGAGAAAGCTTACTTTCAGCACCGATAAATTCAAGATATTGTGCATCTATGAATATCCGTTTTGTGCCTGCCATTGCTTCAAAACTTTGAGCGTTACTTCCATGCCCAATAGAAAGTAGAATAATGAGTAGCAAATACTTATTCATAACAAAATAGGGTGGCTGTTTACCACCCCTGCTGTTTATTTGTTTGATAATTGCTCTACCACTAATCTCGCTGCCGCCGCTCCAGAATTTTGTTGCTGTCCTGTAATCAAATTTCCGTCCTCGATAGCGTAAGCACTAAAAGGTGCTGCTACTTTGAAATTGGTATTTGACAATTCGTTGGCTTCTTCTTCAATCCAATAAGGTTGAATTTTCTGCCCAACAGCCTTGTCTGCATATTCCTCTTCAGCATTGGCAAATCCAGTCCAAGTTTTCCCGTCAACGATCAATGTTCCATCCGCTTTTTTTGCTTTTAATAGCAGCGTTACAGAATGACAGACGGCAGCGCTCGGTTTTCCTGATTCATAAAATTGAGCAAAAAGTGCTTCTAAATCTTGGTTGTTTTTAAAAGTGTACATTGGTCCTTGACCTCCAACTAGGAAGATAGCATCGTAATTATCAGCGTCCACTTGAGTAATTTTCTTCGTGTTTTCCAGCATTTCATTGAACCAGTCCAGCTGCATATAACCTAGCGAAACTACATCATGAGCCGAGTAACCACTTGCATCAGTTGGATTCGAGTAACCATCCATCAAAATTTTCCCACCCGCTGTCGAAGCTAATTCTACTTCATATCCTGCTTCTTGAAAAACGTGAAGCGGATGCGTTAATTCAGCAGCCCAAAAACCGATAGGCCAACCTGTTTGCTCCGATACGGTAGGGCTACTGGCGACCATTAAAATCTTTCCTTTGTGTGGCATTCCATGTATATGTACATAACTATTCGTCTCTTTTACCTTAAAGTCCATTGTTCCTTCTTTTTTTGAATGACTAATTGATTGCGATTGACACGAATTGAATGCAAAAAGTGTCAGCATCGTGAATAAAAAAATAGTTGATTTCATATTAAATATTCCTTTAGTGAATCATAGGTGCAAAGTTACCTTCATTACTTACCTTTGTCTATATACTTACTCATTTAACAGGTACTAACTTTTAAGAAAGTATCAGTAAATTCAGAGCTTATGCCCGATTTCATTTACAATAACAAAGTATATTATAACCCAGTAGAGTTTGCTATGGATAGAATTGGGGGCACTTGGAAAATGCCTATTCTGTGGAGACTGAAAGAAAAAGTGTTTCGGTTTAGCGAACTAAAAAGGAATATTCCACATATCACAGATAAGATGCTCACCAGCCAATTAAGACAACTAGAAGCGGAGGGATTCATTCATCGAAAAGTGTATCCTGTAGTACCGCCTAAAGTAGAATATTCAATCACTGAGAAAGGGAAAACAGCCATTCCAATTATTGAAGTGATAAGAAATTATGGTTTAGAATTGATGGAAACAGAAGGAATAGAGCATGACATGAAGTGAGAATAATATTGAAAAGTATTGGATACTATTCCTTTTAATCTGTTTTGATTGATTCTTCTTTGTCAGTTGTATGATGCGGTTTAGGTAGCAAAAGTTACGTAGTTATCATTTCTCATCGAGGCTGAGCCAAAGGCAAGCGCAAAAGCATTGGAAACTTGTATGTTTGTAGTGAAATTATAAACATCATGCCCATTTCCGTCACCATCATTACCCAAAACGAAGCCGACAACATCGAAGCCTGTCTAGAAGCTGCCAAACAAGTAGCCGATGAAATCGTAGTTGTCGATTCAGGTTCTACGGATGGAACTCAGCAGCTTTGCCAAATCATGGGCGCACGCGTTATCGAACAAGATTTTTTGGGCTATGTTGGACAAAAAAATAAAGCAACAGATGCGGCTACTCACGATTATATTTTGTCTTTGGATGCCGATGAAGTGCTGAGTGAAGCGTTGATTGCTTCCATTCTAGCGGTCAAGAAAAATTGGGAAGCGGATGCTTACCGCTTCAATCGACTGAATCACTACAATGGTCATCCCATTCGATATGGTGGCTGGTATCCCGACCGAAAAACAAGATTGTTTGATCGGAGGAAAGCGCGTTGGGGCGGTGGGCAATTGCATGAGACGATTGTGGTTGAAAAAGGCGCAACTGTCAAACATCTAGAAGGCGATTTACTGCATCATTCTTATCAAAATATTGCTGACCATTTAGCACGAATGAATCGCTATACCGACATTATGGCGGCAGAAGCAGCGGCGAAAGGCGAGTTTCCGAGCATTTTAAAAATCATCTTCGCTCCTATTTGGAAATTTTGGCAAATGTATCTCTTCAAAGGGGGCTTTTTGGATGGCTATTATGGCTTCGTCGTGGCAGTAATGGGGAGTTACTATAAATTTTTAAAATATACGAAAACACGAGAAGCCCAACAAAATCAATAGATTGGAGCTGAAATTTTCTATTTCTTTTCTTCCAAACTTCTACTATCTTTGCTGTCATCTTCCCTTTCTGTTCGACATCTTCTCCTACACAATTGAAACAGACCTAGCAATTTTTCAATGGCAAACTGAACTGTCATTGGCATAAATCGTATTTTTTGTAGTCATTTTTCCAGTCACAGATGTATCTATCTGTCACTTTTTGCGTTGGAAAAGCTAGGCTGATATATACACAACACAGTGTAAATTTGTGATTTTATTTTCCAAATTTCACTGTATTGTGTGATGCCGATAGGGATAAACCGTTTTTAAAAATCATTTTTATCCCGTTATCGGTATGCTATGAATTTCTATGAGAGAACAGCCTCACCTAATTGAATGGTGAGCTATATCTTAAAGCTTGCCAGCTACGCATTCCCAGTTGCATTAAGCTTTCCGATGGAGAGCGACTACAAATTTACCTTTACCCAATTTTCAGTTTGTGAAAATCGTTGAATCGTCGGCGAAGACGGCTCAGCGTATGTTATTTTGATTGACAAATTGTTCCCACTAATCGTAAACTACACAGGTATGAAACAAATGTTCCGACTATCGATTTTTGTATGCTTGCTGAGTTGGATAAGCAGCTATCCACTACACGCACAATGTACCGAAAACACCACCATTACAACTGAAAGTCATGGCACTGCGGAGGTGCTGACTTGTCCTTATGACGGCAGAAATGATGTCGTTGTTTTCGAGTCAAATGACAACACCGCAGGCGATTACGTCTTCATCATCACCAACGACAACGATGTCGTCCTAGACTATCGCAGCAATCCGTACATCAATTTTGAGCGCGCTCGTTTTAGTCCGTTCCGTGTTTATGGATTATCCTATAGCGGTGGACTGACCATTAAAAGAGGTGCCAAATTGAATAGTTCCAATCTCTCCACTGACTGCTACGCACTGTCCAATAATTTTATCACCATTAGCGCGAGTATACCGGATGCCGGAACAGTCAGTACCATTCGGGGAGCGAATAGCTTGACGCTTTGTACTAGCGATAACAATTTGGTACAGTTCAATGAGAATAATGTCGATGGAGCGAACTATGCTTACTTTGCCGTCAATACCGCTGGTATTATTGTTGCTTTTACACGCGGTACGGTACTTGATTTTGGTGGTTTAGCCAATGACCAATATAAGGTATACGGTGCTGCTTATCGAGGTGATATTCTGGATGTAGTAGGTGATCGCTTTGCCAATAGTTATTTAGCGAGTGGTTGCTTCGGCGTCTCTTCCAATGCGGTCGATGTGAATTTAGCCGATCTAGCAGGTGGCGTTATCAGTAGTGATGTGGAAGCAGATGTGATTGACGCTTGTAACTTAGATACACCGCTTCGCTTTAGTACAAGTCAGACAGGCAGCAGTTATGCTTACTTAATCGTGAGTACATCAGATAGAATCGCCGCCGTCCTTGATGCAAATGAAACGTTGAATACTAGGTTATTGGGAACAGGCAGCTATCAGATTGTTGGGCTAGCATACACAAAAGATTTGGTGGTCAATGTAGGAGAAACATTGTCTGAAAGTGCTTTAGCGACAGGCTGTCATGAACTATCTGAAAATCGTCTCACTGTACAAAAGACAAGTTTGGCGAGTGGCGATATCGGTGTAGCCGAAGGGGCAAACGCGCTTTCCTACTGCTCCTCTATAGATTTGAATCTGAGTTTTGAAGTCGTATCCGGCGCACAGAAAGTCTACGCCCTAACCGATGAAAACGGTATCGTCACCGAGCTAAGTGTCAACGAGCAACTCGTACTCGATAGCACAAGTGTACGTATCTATGGTATTGCTTATACCGGAAATCTCACTTTGCTGGCGGGTCAAAATATCAACACCGCTCAGCTATCCGACAACTGCTACGAACTATCCGCTAGCTTTATTGATGTTCGTTTTCAGCAACCAGAAGCAGGTGATCTAGCTTTAGCTTCAGGTGGCAACTCTTTCTACGCTTGCCCAGAGCAATTTGGACAATTGCAATTGGGTGTTATCAATAGTGATGCAAGTAGCGATTTATATACCTATATATTGCTGGACGAAAATGATATGATCCAAGGTCTATCGGAAACTGGAAGCTTTCAATTTACCGAAGAGTTGACCGGAACATTTAGCGTACTTGGCATTGCTCACAACTTGCCACTGAGCATATCCATTGGGGACGCATTTAGCAGTGATTATAATTTCAACACAGCGTGTTACGACCTCTCTGACAATCGTGTCGAGGTGGTGTGGCAAGCTCCATCTGGAGGTCGTATCAGCACGCTAAACGAAGAGACGGAAGTATTCATTTGCGCAGAAGCGGTCGATAAAACCATCAATCTGCAAGTTGAAGACGCATTCGGCGGCAACTTCATCTATATTTTGACTGATGCAGATGGTATCATTTTGAGCTACAACATCCGCAGCTTTGATCTAGCTAATTTCGATGGAACAGACTTTTCCATTTATGGCTTATCATTTGTCGGTATGTACACCGAAGAAGTCGGCGTCAATATCGAGGATGCTCGTCTGTCGAATGCTTGTCATGCGTTGACAGAACTACCGATTCAAGTCAGTGCATACGAAGTCCAAGAGACATTGGTCGCTACCGCAGACCTAGCACCGAGCGTTGATCTTTGTGTTGGCTCAGCAGAGACGGTTACTTTGGAAGTCACCAATACCGGAGATCAAGCTAGTTATTTGTATTTATTGACAGACACTCAGGATCGCTTAGTCGAAGCCTTCAATAGTAGCACCCTTGAATTGGGAGAAAACCTAAATCAATCCATGCGCATCTGGGGCGTGTCTGCAAGTGGATCAGTGACCATTCAGAAAGGCGAAAATGTAACGCTAACGGCTATCACGGACGCTTGCTATCAGTTGTCTTCCAATTTTGTAGTGGTCAATACTAAGCAATTGAGCAACACCCGAATTAGCACTTTCCAAAATGAAGAAAATGTATCTGTCTGCTATGGTGATGGGTTGAGTGACTACATCGGATTCTACGCCCAAGAAAGAACAACCGATCAGTACAGTTATGTCATTACAGACGCCAATAACAGAGTGATTCGAGTCATCCGTGGCAATCTGAATGATTTTGAAGGAGCAGGTCCAAGTATCTCTCGTGTTTGGGGTGTCAATTATACCGGAAACTTATTACTGCGTCCAGGACGTGATCTTCTGAATACAACCATTTCAGATGATTGCTACGCGCTTTCTGCCAATTTTGTGGAAGTGAAACGCGTCCAACTAGACGCAGGCGTCATCAGCATGAAAGACGGTGACGACAAAATTCAGTTGTGTACCACGATGGGTGCTTCCCAAATTTTTGAACTGAGCAATACGAGTAGCGGAGCGGCGACTTATACTTATGTCATCACAGATGCCAATGATGTGGTGTTGTCCATCACGCAGCGCGACCGTGTCGACTTTGGTTCTTTTGTAGGCGATCTGCTGAAAGTATATGGCATCGCACACGTTGCTGATATTTCCATACAGAGAGGTGTGAAATTGCAGGAGCAAGTGATTTCGGAGGGCTGTTACGATATTGCGACCAATCAATTGACCGTCTCGCGTGATATGATCGACGCCGGACAAGTCACAACAGCTAGCGGAGACAATCAGGTTGCTATCTGTAGTGCCGGAGCTAGTAGTGCACTTGTTACTTTCGCCAATACCGGAAGCGAATCCGCTGACTATCAGTATATTGTGACGGACGAGACAGGATTGATTGTTGCTTTGCCGAACGGTAGCATCTTTGATTTTGCGACATTACCAGCAGCGAGTTATGCTGTTTGGGGACTCGCTTATAGTGGTGAGTTAGCTATCCAAGTAGGCGATGAATTTAACGCGCAAGTGGACTTTTCAGATGCTTGTTTCAGTCTCACACAAGAGGCATTGAACATTTCTCAGAGCACACCGACAGCGCAACGCATCACGACCATCGAAGGACAAACTTCACAAGTGACTTATGTAGGCAATGGCACACCGGATGTCGTCACATTCACACTGCCGCAAAGCGTGGGTGATATGCTTTTGGTCATCACCAACACCAATAATGTAGTCGTCGGTCTATCTATAGAAGGGACTTATGACTTCGATCCACTGAGTATCGGTTTCTACAGAGTGTATGGTGTTGCTTATGCAGGCACGGTCACTATTCAAGTGGGCGACACTTACAATCGCTTGAATGTCGTTGACGGCTGTTTCGCTGCCACCACCAATTTTGTACAAATCATCTGTGCCCCTGGCGGTCGCGGTCAGCGTCCTGCTTATGGCAACAATGATAGTGGCATCACGCGCATCTATCCGAATCCGGTGAATGCAGCCTTTACGCTAGAATTTGAGCAGCCGCAAAGCGAGTCTGCTACATTGATTCGCATCGTCGATGTTAATGGTCGCGAAGTGTATCAACAACAACTGACGCCTACGATCGGCTTCCAAAGAGAGCGCATCAATATCGAGCATCTAGCGACGGGGACGTACTGGTTGCAAATTGAAAGCGATGGACAATTGATTGATACTCAGCTGATTTTGAAGCAGTAGTTAATACTGTCACCCGGTGAATTGTGAAGCTAGAGGCGCAACAGTTTATAATTTTTGACGCCAAGCGCAAGATTTATCGGGTGACTTTCTTAGAAGCGAAATAGATTTAGAGCTGCATCAAGTGTTCTTGATGCAGCTTTTTTGTCACCCGTTGAATTTCCAATTGTCGAAGTCATAGTTTATCTATGTCTGCATAAACCAAGAGCAAGTTCAGCGGGTGACTTTAAATGCCAGCAAAAAAGCAGCATAAGTCTATACCTATGCTGCTTTTTGTTTTGAAAAACACCCATATCCGTTCACTGTAGATCAAAGGAGGAGGTCGTAGTAAACGACCTCCTCCTAATAGTTCTAAAACTCCGGACAAATAATCACCGGATCAATAACTGGATCTTTATATAGCTTAATGATATAAGATGCTCCGACCTCAAAAGCATTCTGAAAGCCAACTTGCTGCGTCTGCCCCAGCGTCAAGTCATAGTTCAAACCAACTCGCCAGTCTTTATAATTGACACCACCGATAATCATAGCCGCATCACCTAAGCGATAGCCTAAACCACCGTTCAGTCTAAAATCATCATTAAGTTGATAACCGACCTGACTCTGTAAATTGACTTCTGTCAATCCTTTTGTTGTCTGAAAGAATGCCATTGGGTGGACACTCCATTGGTCAGTGATTTGCTGGTTGTAGGTACCATAGAATTTGAGCGTACCGGGACGCTTCAATTCGGAAGGAATGTTGCTACCTGCTCCACCGCCGCCGCCACCAATAAAATTATATCCTCCTATTTTTACGATATGTCCGAAAGCTGCTCCCAGTGTAAAGCTGCTTTCTTCGCTCAAGCGAGAGCTCAATAGTAGCCCTAAAGAGAAATCTGTAAATGGATTGATCCTAGATAAACCTCTTCCGTTATTGACTTCGGGATTCGGAAGCGTACTTTTGTCGGCGCTATTGCCTGCACCTAATCCACCGCCACCTAGATCCGTAGAAAATTCATCCAAGAAAGATAAATTATCTCTATCTACTCCGCGAGATACCGAACCACCTTGCACCCCAATTGTCAATACATTATCTCCCTTCTTATCCAATACTTTGTGAAATGCGGCAGATGGCATTAAGAAGCTAGTTTCGAGTCCACCGAACATATTATCACCCATTCCATTTTCTCTACCGGCTACATCTCGCACTATACTTACCCCTACGCCTAACCAATCGCGCTTTTTCTTCCCGACCGCCAACACCGGAGAATCAGCATACAAACTGATTGTTTCAAAATCGGCATTACTAGACTGCCATTGACTTCTATAAATGCCACCCAAGCGAACCGTCCCTCGGAACGATCCCGTTTGTGCCGGATTGATGGTCAATGGCGAAAGGTCAAACATGGAAAAGTGAATATCCTGTGCGGATAGGCTAAATGAAAGAAGGCACGTACCTAAAATGGAGAGTAAAAGTCGGATGTTGGTCATAAATCTATTTTTGCAAATCTAGTAGAATGAGAATGCTATCAACTCGAACGGCGAAATTGGAATTTTGCGTATTTCAGTTGATGATTTAGACAAGCAAATATGGCTGAATAGCAGGAAGAAGAATCATCTTCTTCCATCAAAATCGAAAGATAGGTTTTTTGATTCAAAAATTGAGTGCTCTACCCTATTTTTCGCTTATCAAACGAATGCTCACTGCATTTCGATGCGCTTCCAACTCTTCTGCTCTCGCCATTTTTTCGACCGCCGGACCGACATTTCTCAACCCTGCTTGACTCAGTTGTTGAAACGTAATCTTTTTGACGAAAGAATCCAACGACACACCACTGTAGGCGGTTGCAAATCCATTGGTAGGCAAAGTATGATTCGTACCAGAGGCATAGTCGCCGACTGACTCCGGCGTAAAATTGCCCATAAAAATAGAGCCTGCATTGATGATGCCTTCTACAAATTGCTCGACTTCCTCTACCGCAACGATGAGGTGCTCAGGTGCGTAGATATTGATGAGATCGAGTGCAACTTGACGAGATGAGACGATGACGCTGCTGCTATTGGCGAGTGCTTTTTCAGCTAAGGCTTTGCGCGGCAACTCTTGCAACTGCTTATCAATCTCTTGCTGTACTCGCTGCACGAAATTTTCGCTAAAAGCAATCAGAACGACTTGACTATCCACACCGTGTTCGGCCTGTGACAAAAGGTCAGCAGCGACAAAAGCAGGCTCGGCACTTTCGTCCGCACAGACTAGCACTTCTGATGGTCCCGCAGGCATATCTATGGCTGTACCAGATTTATTGACGAGTTGTTTGGCAGCGGTAACGTATTGATTGCCCGGTCCAAATATCTTGTAGACAGCAGGAATACTTTCTGTTCCATATGCCATACCTGCAACTGCTTGCGCACCACCTACTTTGAATATTTGGGTGATGCCGACTAGATGAGCGGTATACAAAATAGCCGGATGAATACTACCGTCTTTTTGTGGTGGCGTGCACAAAATGATCTCCCGACAGCCCGCCAACTTCGCTGGAACACCCAACATCAAAATAGTAGAAAACAAAGGGGCTGTGCCACCAGGAATATACAATCCAACCTTTTCGATACCAACACTTTTTCGCCAACAACGCACACCGGGCATGGTCTCTACGACTTCGACTGACTGCTGCTGCGCGGCATGAAAGGTATGAATATTTTGATGTGCCAATTGGATAGCTGCTTTCAGGTCGTCGTCTACTTTGTCAATAGCGGTTGCAACTTCTTCGAAGGTCACAGCTAATGACTTCAATTCAACTTGGTCGAAACGAGTAGTGTAGGCTTTTAGTGCTTCGTCGCCGTGCTGTTTGACTTCCTCCAAAACGGCTTGGACAGTAGTTTCCAGTCGTTGTGTATCCATCATTGGGCGTTTGAGTATTTCTGCCCAGTTTTTTGTCGAGTCGTAGTTGTAAAGCTTCATTTGTAGTACCAAATTACAGTGTAAGGCAACAGTATAAATCAATCAAATACATTAATTACTTATGTTACCCCTTAGGAAGAAATTTACCATTTTAAGCCTGGCATTTGTCTCAAGCCGACGGGCTCTTCCTTTTTTCATTGCCAAAAAAGGAAGCAAAAACGCTAGAAATGGCAAACTCCTCCGTCGAACCTGCCCTTTCGGCATCCACCACCTAAATAGTTCGTGTTCCTAACTTGTTCCAAACGACAACTAAGATCAGTCATATTTTTGGTACGTCCACCCTGATAAAATTGACAAAGGGCTTCGACTAGCGAAACCCTTATATATTTTCAAGAACTTTATAGACGTCTTTTTAGTCCTAAAGTTCATCCATTAAATCATTTAATTGTCGAATCCTGGCTACTCGGTCGGGCGAATACATCTCTGTTCTACTTTCCACGACTTCGTAAAGCAATAAAGCGCGCGCGAAACGATCTTTTTGTTGCTCTATAGTGGCAATATGTTCGCCTTCCTTTTGCAGCAGCATCGCTATGGCTTCCAATTGATCGTCGCTCAAATCTTGCTGCCCAATCCAATCTTCAAAACCTTCCAGCTTGACTCCGAGTAGCTCTTTCCGCGTGATAGGCAGATGCTGATCGAACGCTTGCTCAATGGCGAGTAGAATTTTTTCCCAGTCTTTTCCAATCAATCGTGCCAATACCTTCGCTACCTGCTGCGTCAGCCGCTCGAAGTAATCTCTTTGAATCATGGAGCTACTTCTTCTTTCCTCCAAATCCCCAAATTCGGACAAGAATCAAACATCGGATCGATGCGGATGTAAGTCGCCTCTACTTTATCTAGTAGCCATTCGGTGATGTATTCATTCTTTTTCGACTGAATTGCTGCTTGTTTGATTTTGGAATAATCTTGTTTTAGGCTAGCGACATGAGGTGCAGTTCGTGCTTGCAGTTCTATGATTCGATACGCTCTTTTACCAGTCGGCATCAAAAACTCAAATGGCGCAGAAATATCTCCGATCTGCATGGTGTCTATGGTGAAGTAGATGTCTGGATCCAGGTCGCCTACCTCAAAGAAAGTATCACCGGATGCCGGATTGACCATACGTCCGTCGTTATTGAAGCTCTGTTGATCTTCATTGGAGTAGCGTTTGACAGCAATGGAGAAGTTTAAACTATCACTGACCAATAGTTGCCGTACTGTATCTAGTTTAGATACCGCCAATTCTAAATCCGCATCTGTAATTTCAGGCGTAATCAGTATATGGCGTGTCCGAATGGTATTTCCGCGTCTACCAAGTAGCTGAATCAAGTGAAATCCAAACTGTGACTCCACGATCTCAGACAATTCATCGATCTCTAGTCCATAAGCAGCCGCCTCAAATTCCGGCACAAATTTACCACGACCTGTCCATCCTAAATCTCCACCTGCTCTACCCGAACCAGGGTCATCAGACAGCTCTTTCGCCAGCTCTGCAAAGTCTGCTCCGGCTTCTATTCGCGCTTTGATGGCTTCCAGCTCTTCTCGCGCGATTCGTTTTTGCTCCTCATTGACTTGAGGGACGACGACGATCTCACCGACCTCGACCTCAGAGTTGAAGTAAGGCAAACTATCTTTTGGGATCTGATCGAAGAAAGCCGTCACCTCAGCAGGCGTTACATTGACACCCTGAATGATGGTGCTGCGCATCCGCTCCGAGACGATTTGGTTGCGCAGATCTTGGCGGAACTCATCTTTGACTTCGTTGATGGTCTGTCCATAATAATCTTCAAATTGCTGAATGTCGCCGCCCATATAACTCAAAATCCGATCGATCCGCGCATTCAACTGCACTTCTACTTCCTCGTCACTGATTTCGATACTGTCCAGTCTTGCTTGATTGACCAATAGTTTTTGGGACAACATTTGTTCCAAAATCTGACAGCGTGCTTCCGGCGGCAGTCCACCACTTTGAGCAGAGGAAAGCGAAAATTGTTCTTCTAGATCGGATAGCTGAATGTATTCACTACCCACTACGGCGATCACTTTGTCAATGATCTGACGCTGTTGTGCGAATAGTGAAGTAGCAAATATCAATATGGCGAGCGTAGCGATTGATCTAATCATGTTGTATGAGACTTTAGACATTAAATCTGAGCGAATCAGATATTATTATTTAGTAACGGACAAAAAATAAGTGCCGCATTTTGACGAAGTAGGTTTTGGACTAAGACGAGGCGAAAAGCGCAAGTATCCTTTCGGCTAGCGAGCATTTTCAACGCAGTATTGGTTCAAAAAGTACCGTCATAAATCGTGAAGTTATTCTTTGATCGTTACTTAATTACTGACATGTAGCTGTATGCTACCGTCGTCTGTTCCGGCTTCGTACAGTTCTTTGCGCCGCGTCTGTAGCAATTCATGTTTGCGCTGTTGCAAAATGAATCGACTGGCTTGCGCTTCTATGTACTCAAAAGGAGCAATGGCTTTTTTATTGATGACTTCCAAATTGCGATAGAAATATTCGTAGTCATTGTCGCGCTGCGTAAATTCCTTTTTGGTACGCACATTGTTTTCGGTCACACTTCCTTCCGGTAAAATGTCATTGACTTCTTTTAGATCGTACCAGACACTATCCGATAGATAAACGGCTTCACTATGCACCTGCACGAAAGCTTTCAACTGACTGAAACTGCTACTATCGCGCTGCGCATTGTCCCACCATCTATTGAAGTCGTCCGGCTTTTCGACACTGCGCGGTATTTTTATCATCAATGCTCTGACGATGGGGGCTTCCAGCTCGTATTGCGCTTTGTTTTTCTCATAAAAATCACGCAACTCTTGCTCATCGATCTCCGTCACCAGTTCATTGTCGATCAACTGCTCCTCATAATGCTGACGAATCAAAGACGCCCGATAATTTTCTACCAAAGCATCAATGTTGATCTCGTCCGACCAATTCTCTTCCGCTTCGTGTAGCATGATCGCTTCTTTCGCCCACCGCTCCACATAAGTCGATATGAAAAGTAGACTGTCTTCTTCGCTTGCATTTATCGGTAAAAAGGGTTGAATGTCAGATACGTACAATTGATTGTCATGTACTTCTGCTAGTAATTCTCCTTTTTCACCTTGCTGCCACCAACTGCACGAAACCAGTAGCCACATCGCCAGTCCACCTATCCATACTACGCTATACTTCATATTTATCACTCTATTAGGATAATTTGACTCATTCAAAAAACACGAATCAATCCTACTTCTTCACCATTTTATTGAATACGCGTTTGTTGACTTTCACATCGTATTCTTCTTTGAGTTCTTTCACCCATTCTTTTTCTAGATAATCTTGGTAGTCCGCTACTACATAGCCACGTGCTTCTGACAGTGACTTGCTTTGCGGTGGTACGACAGACTCTATCTTATCGAAAGCCACCAACTGTGAATCGCGATCGACACGACTTTTTCCTAGCGTCCCTACCGACCACTCTAGCGCGTCTAGTTGCTTGTTGCGACCGCGTTCTACAGTTTTCTGAGTGGCTTGGATACGCTCTTTGTCGCCTTTGTTAAATTTAGCTAGTGTCTCCTCCATCGTACGGGTTTCCGCATACTCACGGATCTCTTCTAGCTGTGCTGCTCCGCCTGAAGAGATGGTATAGGAAGTCACCACGATACGATCTTCCCACATATAATTGCTATTATTCTTGTCGTAGAACTGTCGCAAACCGACAGTGTCTTGAGATGCTTTGTCCCACACCAGTCGCTTGGTCGCTTCAAACAACAAAATACCTTCTTCATACTCCCGCATGAGTGCTTTGAAGTCAGGATATTTATTTTCTAGCTGCGCTTCTTCGTATTTTAAGACTCGCTCTTTCTGAAATTCTTGATATAAAACATCGACTACTTCTGGTATCGTTTTCCCCTCTCTACCTAGGTTGATGCGCTGACGAGCGGCAGACTGTGCGTAGGACAAAAAGTCGCCTACGGTCACGTTGTAGGCATTCCCCAATGTGAATAGATCAATCTTGCTTGCTTCCTCCGGCGCGCGCCAACGGAAAGTCGTAAAGTCACTAGATAACGTATCTTTAAATGTCATCAACGCTTTTTCATTCTCACGGAATCCGGCATCTTTCTTGATGCGATTGACCATACTATTGACTGCTAACTGAAACCGCTCATCTTGGCGAATTTTCTGTTCTAAACGACCTTTTATTTCATTGAAAGGTTGTATACCCTTTTTGCTGATGCGCTTGATGATATGAAATCCAGCTTTGGTTTCTACTGGTCCGACGATGCCGCCATCCTCTGCAATACTGAATGCTGCGTCTTCGAAAGCATCTTCGTATTTGTTGATGCCAAATTCGCCCAAGTATCCATTCTTCCCAGCCGTCAGTTGATCTTCGGAGTAGCGTTTTACAGCTTCTTCAAAATTCATACCGCCACGTAGTTCGTCGTATACTTTTTGAGCCACTTGTTGCGCGCGTTCTCTATTGCTGCCATCTTTGTCTTTTCGGATCAAAATGTGTGCTACTTCGATCATCCCACGCGCCGCACGACGCTCGTTGACTTTCACTAAATGATACCCGAAACCAGAACGAACGATATCAGACACTTGTCCTAGTGGCAACTCGTAAGCAGTGCTTTCTAACTCGTAAAATCCACTCGGTAGTACAGCAGTAATGAAACCGACACGTCCACCTTTATTTTTGGAAGAAGGATCTTCCGAGTAGGTCGTTGCTAGCTGCTCGAATGTTTTTCCATTATTCAGCTCTTGCTGAATGGATTGCATTCGCTTATAGATGGTCAATGTATCTTCGGGTGTCGCATTGGCAGGTACACGCAATAATACATGGCTGATGTCTGCGTCCTGTGTTTGACGTTCATAAGCCTGCTCGATCAAGCGATCTGTCACTTCGCGATCCAGTAAATAAGAGTCTGCCAACTGCTGCCGATAACCTGCCAGCTCTTGCTGCAAACTGCTGATGGTATCCAGTTGCATATCTTTTGCCTTCTGTACTTTCAGTTTGAATTTGACGTACAGATCCATGTACTCCTCTAGTGAAGCTTTGGAATAATTGGCATTGTCACCATTGGTTTTATCGTAGATGTATCGAAACTCAGATACTTTGACGGGCGCATCTTCTATGATGAAGAGAACAGGATCAGATTTCTGAGCCCAGCTTTGTGTCCCTAGCAAAAGGGTCAAAAGAAGAGTCACTGCTGTGAAACACTGCTTTGTCATGGACTTATATATTTGTTGTGTATAGATTGATAATGTGCTAATGAGCAGACCTCAAAACGTCGGTACGAAAATTTCTCGTATCTATTTGCTCAAAAACGGCGCAAAATTAGTAATTATTTAGAGTTTGCCACTCGTCGCGTTCACGAAAATGTAATAAAGGCAGGTAGGCAAGGATAGTAAGTCAATGTAGGACATGAACCAACAAAGTAAATCTCAATGTGCCAAGTACTACTGAGAGAAGTACCAAACATCAAGACTATCCTTCATACTCTATTGCGGCGGGAGATTTTCCTGACCAAAAGGACACAAATGCAAAATGGGACAACGTTGACATTCGGGATTGCTGTAGTAGCAGCACTTTTGACCGTGATACATGAATGCTTCATGATTGTCGTAGACTTTTCGTGCGTCCCAATCTTCCGGGATCATCGCTTGCAACTGATACGCTGCTTTTGCGATACTGGCTTTGGGTGGTACTAAACCGACGCGCTGCGCAACTCTCTGATGATGCGTATCGACGACCAAAGCCGGGATACGTAAGTGGCTGAAATTCAGTACGGCAGCACTTGTTTTCGCTCCTACGCCCGGTATCTCTTCCATCCAGTCTCTCGCGGCTTGTACGGGCATATCTTTCAGAAACTCGAGGGACAGTTCTCCATTGTTTCGATCTTTGACGAGTTGTAGTGCTACTTTGATGCGGTTGGATTTGACTTCGGGATAAGTGACACGAGCGATGACCGATTCGATCTCTTTGACATCTGCAACTAACAGTTCTTCCCAACTCGGATATTTTTCTTTCAAATCTCGATAAGCTTGTCCCGATACTTTATTGCGCGTCCGGTGAGATAGCATGGCACTGACCAGCTCACTGACGGCATCTTTTGTGCTAAAATAATCGAACGGTGCACCATAATGCTCACATAAGATTCGATCTATTGCGATTAGCTTTTCGATGGCAGTATCATTTGTTGCAGCGTCCATATCATCTGATTTTGGTATAAAAACTAGCCTTATTCCCATTTGTTCATTACCCCAAAACAACTACCTTCGCTCATTCAAGACACTCATCTACTCATCTCATGCCTGTATGAAAATTCTTATCAACAGCACCACTTTCTATCCTGCCATCGGTGGTCTGGAGAATATGGCAATGGACATGGCGCAGGAGTTCGTGAGTGCCGGATATAAAGTAAAAGTAGTGACGCTCATTCCTGCTCTGCCTGATGATGATGTCGAATTTTCGTTTGACGTCATTCGGCAACCAGGCATGCCTGCTTACATTCAGTTGATCCAATGGGCGGATGTAGCCTTGCATTTCAATGTGACAACGAAAGGACTTCTACCTCACTTTTTCCTTTCTACACCTTTAGTTATTTCTCACCAGAGTCCACTAGCAGCCGAGGATCAAAGGCAAGGTTTGAAGTATAACTTCAAGCAATGGCTGGTCAAAAAACTACCGATTCTCAATATCGGTTGCAGCGATTACATTAGTCAGCAAAATCCGAATTGTACCACCATTCCGAATGCATACAATCATGAACTTTTCAAGAACACAACTCCTTTTGCTGAACGCAAAGAAGAACTTGTCTATTTAGGTCGCTTGGTATCGATCAAAGGTGTCGATTTACTATTGAAAGCTCTATATTTACTCAAACAGGAAGGGGTAATGCCAAAATTGAGCATCATCGGAGATGGAGAAGATCGAGCTAAATTGGAGCAAATGACGATTGATTCTGGTCTTCAAAATCAAGTCACGTTTGAAGGCATCAAAACTGGCGATACTTTAGTCGAAAGATTGAATCAACATCAGGTTTTGGTGGTACCTTCATTTTGGAAAGAAGCTTTTGGGATTGTCGCATTAGAGGGAATCGCTTGTGGGCTAACAGTAGTCGCTTCCGAAGGTGGTGGTTTGAAAGATGCAGTCGGAGCGTGTGGGATTACTTTTCCGAATGGAGATGCTAGAGCTTTGGCTGATGCGATCAAAAAAGTTTGGCAGCAACCTGAACAATTGGAACAATTTCAGTCAGCAGCCCAGAATCATTTGTTTGCTCATGAGCGGAAGGTGATTGCATTTCAATATCTAACTACTATTCAAAAAGTTTTAGTTAGATGAAGAAAAAACTCATTTTTCTCTACTCCCACCCTATTCAATACGTCGCTCCGTTGATGCGCTATTTGGCGGAGTCGAACCACTTTGACGTCCTCGTTTTGTACTGCTCCGATCATGGTGCAAAAGCCTATCGAGACAAAGAATTCAATCAAGAGCTGAAGTGGGATATTCCATTGCTGGAAGGTTATAATTCTATTTTTTTGAAGAATAGCAAAAAAGACGGCGGTATTGATCAGGGCTTTTTGGGGCTCAGCAATTATGAAGTGCTGAAAGTTCTCAAACAACAGCCACCTAGCTATGTCATCGTACACGGCTGGAACTATTTGACGCATTTTTTGACGCTACTCAATGCTCATAAATATGGACACAAAATTTGTCTGAGAGCGGAAAGTCCGATGAGCCATGAGCAACAATACAGTCCTCGTAAAAGTCGGTTGCGACAGTTAATTTTTGGGCGATTGCTATTTCCTAAAATAGATTACTTCCTTTATATCGGACAGCAGAATAAAGCCTTTTTTCAACACTATGGTGTTCCATCTTCCAAACTCATCTTTGCACCTTATACTATTGATAACCAACGATTTATCGACAATTACAAAAAGTATAAAGATCAAAAGCAAGCTTTGACAAGTAGTTTTAACTTGCTGTCTGACAGACCAGTTATTTTGTTTTGTGGCAAATACATTTCGAAAAAACGCCCAATGGATTTGTTACTTGCTTTTGCACAACTTCCCGAAGGTATGGCGCAGCTTGTTTTTGTAGGCGAGGGCGAACTGAGAAGCGAAATGGAAGCCTTCATCACAGAACACCAACTAACTGATGTTACCTTGACCGGATTTATCAATCAATCTGAAATCCCGAAATATTACGCTCTGGCAGATGTATTTGTGATGTGCTCTCAAGAAGGCGAAACTTGGGGCTTATCTACCAATGAAGCGATGAATTTTGCCTTACCTTTGGTGCTGTCTGACTTGACAGGTAGCAGTGATGATTTGGTACAAGATGGAAAGAATGGTTTTCGATTTCGGACGGGTGACGTTGATGCTTTGAGAGACTGTTTGTCGCGGTTGCTAGAAATGCCCAAAAAAGATCGTGAAGCGATGGGCGAAGTGAGCCGACAATTGGTGCAGCAATATAGTTTTGAGACTATAGCGGAAGAATTACATCTAAATTTAGATTGACGAATGATATTTCGGGACAAACAAAAACGACTAGCGACTCAATTGGCACCCCGGGCAACCGGAAGCTATACTTGGCATCGGCTCAGGCGTTCTTTTCTTCGTCATCGTTTGTCCAAAGTATCCATTGGGTTGTTTGCTTTTCTGCTATTCGTTGCCGTTTTTTCAGACTTTTTAGCCAATGAAAAACCGCTCATCTGTAAAATAGAAGGCGAGTGGCAGTTTCCCGTTTTTCGTCAATATGCTATCGACTTAGGCTTGGATGATTATGATGGCGATTTTCGGACGCGCCAATGGCTTAAACAAGAGCAGTACGAAGTTGTATTTTTCGCCCCCATTCCCTACTCCTCTACCTATCAAGATCGCAAAAATCGAAAGCTTGTCGGTCCTTTTCAGGAACAAAAAATAGCTGGTTGGCGATTTCGGCATTGGCTGGGGACAGATCGGCTGGGGCGAGACGTATTGGCAGGCCTCATTTCAGGAACGCGAATTGCGCTGTTGGTAGGTTTTGGAACGATGAGCATTGCAGCATTCATTGGTATTTTACTGGGCAGTTTAGGCGGATTTTTTGGTGATCGGCAGTTGCGTGTATCTATCTGGAACACTCTGTTTTTCATTATTGGCACGATGGCAGCCGTTTTCTACACATTCATCAGCCCCATTTTCTTTCCGGAAGATACATCGTTGCTATTAGGTATTGGTTTACGCTTTTTCCTTTTCGTCACTATCATCGTACTTTTCAGTCTTTTGGGGTATCTCATCAATCGCTACTTACCATCCAAAAAACTGAATATACCACTAGATAGCATCGTCATGCGACTCATCGAGATCGTCAACAGTATTCCGGCATTGTTGCTTTTGCTGGCAGTAGTTGCTATTGTTCGCAAACCGTCATTAGTTATTGTCATCTTACTATTGGGTGTATTGAGCTGGACAGGTATTGCGCGTTTCGTTAGAGCCGAATTGTTGCGCATCAGGAATTTAGAATACATTCAGTCGGCGCGTGCGCTCGGCTTTTCCGACTGGCGCATCCTATTTCGCCACGCCCTCCCCAATGCGCTGAGTCCAGTATTGATTGTCATTGCCTTTGGTATGGCAGGCTCTATTTTGGCAGAATCTTCACTTTCTTTTCTCGGCATCGGCATTCCGGCAGATATGGTATCGTGGGGATCTATGCTCAAAAATGCGAGAGAAGATTTTTCTGCTTGGTGGTTGGCTATTTTTCCTGGACTAGCTATCTTTCTCACCGTCAGTATGTTCAATTTCATCGGAGATGGACTCACCAAAGCATTGGATGCTAAATAATCAGGAACTTTTTAGGACTCAAATTTGTAAAATTAGAAACAACCCTATACATTTGCACTCCCTTATGAAAAGAGGGCATCGGGGTGTAGCGCAGTCCGGTTAGCGCACCTGCTTTGGGAGCAGGGGGTCGCAGGTTCGAATCCTGCCACCCCGACAGTTTATTTTAAAAGCATTTACGATAGATTTTCGTGAATGCTTTTTTATTTTGGTTGAAACATAGTTGAAACATTTCTCTTGATAACCAATAAATTAGGAGGTGTTTGTTATCGTAAGCAAAGATAATAGCATTCTCTCAAAGTCACAAATCTAATGATTTGTCAAGAGGCTGAATACCTAATAAATTCAACTACTTCCAAGCAATTTCCTTCCTCTAAAATTTCCTAATCTCGCAAGAAAGTTTTATTTTCATTGTGCAGAAAGAAGCTATTGCACTTTTCTTCTGTATTGAAGGGTGAGCCAATTTTATCCTTTATGTTATTATCATGGCTCAATTAAAAAAATGCACAGCTTGTGAGCTGCGCAGACTTCAAGATCATTTGAAATTACAAAGATATTGCGTGGTGCTTTTCTTTGTCGCTTTTGTACTTTTAGTTCTCTTTGCTCTGTGTTTAGCTCGCAATGCCAGTCTAAATACACTGCAAGCTGAACAAGAGTATGAACCGACACCAAAAACATACGGATTTAGGCTGTAATTCAAATAGCTTTTTGGTTGCTATTCTAACTGCTTTGCATTATTTATTTTGAATGTGATGAAACAAAAACAAAATAACAGCTCACCCTTCTCTTTTTCCTTCTCGCAACTTCTGTATTATCAGCCTATTTGATTTTTCTATTTCTTGGATATGACTAAGCAGAAGAACCTTATTGCTATTCAGCAACGATCAAAACAATTAGAATTATTGGAGGAAAAACATAAAAAAATTCGAGTCAATAATGGAGAGATTTGGCGATACCATACGGGTATCAATATTTGAAATGAAGTATCTTTTAAGCGTCCTTGTTTAGTGCTAAAACACAGCTTCTGAAAACAGCTTTCTTTAGTTGTTCCTATCACCACACAAGAAAGTAAAGTGAATGAAGGTTATACTCTCCCACTCAAAAAGTATCCTAAAAAGGCTCGACTCATTTTGAATCAATGCCATACCGTTGATAAGAAAAGATTCATTCGTTTGCATCAAGCTGCACCTCGCTATTCAAACAGATTCGTTCAATTCGTGCTAAAGACTTATCAAGGTTTTCTTTCCTAATTGTCCAATAAAAAAATCGCCACATCCGAAGATGTGGTGGCTAGAACTTACTGTTCCTCATCAAGCAGTGCTTGAACGACTTGATTATAGATAAAAGTGAAAATTTTGCAAGTCTTTCCTTATAATCTTGCTATAATCTCGACTATAAGAGCGATTATAGGTTAAGATACTGAATTACAGGCTATTAAATGCAGTTTTTGTATTCAACTAACTATCTTAATAATATAACTTTCTTTTTACCACCGCGAGATTGCACCACTGCTCAAAAAAATCGGTATTGCTAATTTGTTCTAGTGATTTGAACAAAAAATATTCATTCAAATTGGCAAAGAAAACATCGTCTTGCACTCGTGTTATAGTAGCATCTAGGATGCTTTGATGTTCAAGAATCCAAAGGGTACGATAAGCTTTTTGATACTGATATTTTTGATTGGCACTCCCTTTCAAAATTGCTTTGGCATTTTCCATTACTTTGATCGCTGACTTCTTGGAGTTTTTGCCCATTTCCAATTCTAGCAAATACAGTTCTTTCTGTTTTTCGATTTGAAGCATAAAGATCATATCAGATTTGAAGGTCTTATTTTGCTCGAAGAGAATGGCAGTTTTGGAGGCTAGGCTTTTATCTCTTGCGTTGCCCACTGTATCAAAATAGCGATCACAAAACAGCACTTCGATACTCTTTTCTTTACAGGCTAAATCTAATTCAATTTGTATATCTATGAGGTGTGTTCTGTGAATCGTATCTTGGGTAGCAGATAAGACAGCACCCTTTGGAAGATGAATATTAGCTGCTGCTACTCGTAAATCTAACAGCATTTCTTTTCCTCTTTTGGTTAAGTAAAAGATGGCTGCTGTACCTGTTCGGTGTGGTATTTTTTTGACCAATGGATGTCGTCCTTCAACAAGACTTTTCATAGCTGTTGAAAGATTAGAGGTGTACTTATCAATACCCAATCGAATCATTTGAGGATAGCAAAGAAATTTGTACTTCCCAATGGCTCGAAGGATGGAAAGCTGCTTATCTGTGTAGGAATGAAAGATCGTACTCATTCGTCTATATCTATTTGAAAGGGAGGTTTGGGGGCAGAAGATTCGCCCTCGTTGCTTGGTGGTGTAGGTTCATTTGGGAGGTCTTTGGTAATAAGAGTATTGGAATCTCCATAAGCTTGATAGTAATGTTCTAGCTGGTAGGCATCAAAATCGGCTTCTTGCGCTGCATTGATTTCATAAGTACTTGGGTCATTGAGTAAGAAGTCAGGCGATTTGAAAATTTGAACGGGATACCCTCTAACTTTTAGAAAAAATTCATAGTCTTTCAAGGGTGTTTCTTTAGGAATGGGGATGACTTTGTTCATCTCTGAAAAATCATCGGAGGCTACGATTTTAACGGCGCAATTTTGTCTAACACTTTCTGCTTGTTCGCCCAACTGATTCAGATATTGATTGGCAAGTAATACATGAAGTCCAAATCCTCGAAGCTGACTTAGCATATACTCAATAGAACCTGATACCATAATATGCGCTTCATCTACTAGCAGAAAGGTAGCCTGTCCATTGTTTTTCTTTCGTTTTCTAATGATGGATTTGATGCTCGCAATGAGAAATTTACTCATGGAGATTTGAGTCTGCTCACTCAACTCTCCCAAGTTGAAGATGAGAATTTTACCTTCTGTATTGAGTATCTTTTCCAAATCAAATGTAGATGAACCACCAAAGAGTAATTTTTGAATTGGAGAATTTAGTAATCTATCTACTCGATCAGTGAGTGCTTTTCGAGTTCGGTTGCTAGGTTTTGCAAATTCTTTATCAAAAAAGTGAGAATCGTATGCCTGAGCTTCTTCAAAGATTGGACTTTCCGCTTTCAAGACACTTACTAAATCTTGCATGGTTGATTGCTTTCTTTGCAGCAAAAAATAGACGCTCTTTTCGAGGGCGTTCATTTGGACTTCTGTAAACTCTCCACCACTTCGTGATAGCACTTCTTCCATAGCCAAAATAAACTGCTCGGCAGTAAAGGTGATATTCTTAATGGACGTGTCTTTGATTTCAAAGGGATTGAATACAGGTGTAAAGCCCTCTTTTAAAAATGGGTCGATATAAACGACTCGTTCTTTAAAGCCACCGATAGTTTGTAGTTTCTTACAGCTTTCCGCAAGCGATCCGTGAGGGTCAATTAAGACAAATGAAGCGTGGTCGAAATTCAATATCATTTCTCGAAAAATCACTCGGATCAATTCACTCTTACCCGAACCTGTACTCGCTGAAATGTAAGCATGAGTAAGTAATTTTTTCAATGGAAGCCTTGCTTTGTAGGCTACCACATCACCAAAAAATGCTTGTAGTAATGGCTCTAGTCCAGCAAGTTCAAGAGCTTTTATATAGCTGTCTTCTTCTTGTGATAGTAAGGATTGAATATAGGCTCTTTGTTTGGCTGAAACGATGCCTCCTTTCTTTTTTCTAAATTGAGCAAAGACAGGAAAAAAGGCATAATCTTCAACTGAAATATGAATGTTGAATAAATCAGCGTACTCGGCTACGGTGAATCCTTGAAGTACTCCCCGAAATCTGAACAGGTGAATAAGGTGATAAGAGCGTAATTTTAGGGTCAAAAAATTACGGTAAAAATGAGTAAAAAAAGGAGGACATTCAGTAGCAAACAAAAGT
>JBCDHX010000063.1:0-31190 GCA_038749535.1 Bacteroidota bacterium | reverse complement strand
CAGCCCGCCCAACTGACAGGTCAATATTTTACCTATCTTTATTACTACGTATATCATTGGTGCTTAATGCTTGGTTTCATACAACATTAAGCACTTTTTTTCGCTTCTTCCCTTTTCTAAATGTTTTGTCACCTAGAGTGGGGTAAGACTATTCCCATTTTTTGATCTATGACAATAAATCATTCCTTTTTCGCTCGTATTCGACTCAGTGTACTTTGAGTGACACCAATAAAAGTAGAAATATATTTCAAGGGATACTTTGCGATCCAATTCTTCTCCTCAGCTACTCTCTGGTAACGTTCAATAGCTTCTTCGCTCTGAAAAGACATGACATTCTTACTCAATCCTACAAAAGCAATCTCAACGGTTCGTCTTAGTAAGGTATTATAGGCATTGGATGTTTTCGCCAGTTCGTCGCTTTTTACTTTGTTGATTACATACACGACCGCTGGTTCGATGGCTTGTATATTGATTCTACTTTTGGAGGCATCTAAGTAACTTTCTAAGTTTGTAAAAATCTCCCCAGCTGTTCCTATCCAAACAGTATAGTCAATAAAATTTTTGGTATAAAATAATCGGACTGTACCGGATTCGATAAAAAAGTAGCTGGAACAAACTTTTCCTTCTTTCAGGAGATAGTCGTTTTTGTCCACTTCTATCCGCTGCAAAGCTTGTTGTATTGTAGCAACTTCATCATTATTTCCTTGAGATAAATGCTGTATAGCTGTGGTGATATTTTTCATGATAAGTGCTAGATCAAAACTACTCCACTACCGTAATTTTCAACATATTCGTACGATGTCGCTTCTTGATCGGCATACTTGCTGTATTGACGATGATATCGCCTTTGCGGACGAGCTTTTTGTCTTTTAGCATCCGTACGATGTCTTCTACTGTCTCGTCCGTCGTCGTAAACTTATCGTAATAGTAACCGCGCACACCCCACGTCAATGCCAATACTTTTAGCATATGTCTGGAATCCGAGAAAACAACGATTGGTGACTTCGGTCGATAGCTAGACAACTTAAAGGCAGTGTAGCCCGAAGCAGTCATCCCGACCAAAGCGCGTGCATTAACCTCGTCTGCTGTCTTGGCAGCATTGAAACAGATAGCATCCGAAAGGAAAGTACGTGACTTCTTCGCTGGCATCGGGCGTTTGTCTTCTATGGCATATTGTTTTTCGGCTTCTTCAATGATCTTATTCATCGCTTCGACCACCTTTGCCGGATAGCGACCAACAGAAGTTTCCCCACTGAGCATAACAGCATCTGTGCCATCGAGT
Organism: Bacteroidota bacterium; assembly: GCA_038749535.1. Lineage (GTDB taxonomy): Bacteria > Bacteroidota > Bacteroidia > Chitinophagales > Saprospiraceae > JAAUTG01. The sequence continues at coordinate 29,908 of JBCDHX010000063.1, read as the reverse complement.
ACTGCATTGGCGACATCAGTGACCTCTGCACGCGTCGGTGTAGGACTCGTAATCATACTGTCCAACATATGCGTCGCGACGATGACCGGACGAGCGCGTTGTATGCACTTTCGGATAATCATCTTTTGCGCCAAAGGCAATCGCTCAATAGGAATTTCAATGCCCAAATCACCACGCGCGACCATGATACCATTGGAGGCTTTGATGATTTTGTCAATGTTTTTGATGGCTTCAGGTTTCTCTATCTTAGCTAGGATTTTTGCTGGATGATTGCGCTCTTCCACTCGACGACGCAAATCTTTCATGTCTTCCGCTTCTCGCACAAAAGACAGAGCAATCCAATTGACATCCGGCTGCGTCAAAATAAACGCCAAGTCACGCTGATCTTTTTCGGTTAAAGAAGGCAAAGAAATCTTGGTATTCGGTAGATTGACACCTTTGCGAGAGGATAGTTTTCCCCCAAATTTGACTTCCAGCTTGACCGTGTCAACTTTGTTAGTTTCTACGACTTTAAAGAGGAGTTTACCATCATCTACCAATACATTTTCTCCTACTTCTACATCCCTAGCAAACTCAGGATAAGACATATAAATACGCTCTTTCGTCCCGACACAAAGCTCATTGACAAAAGTCAAAATATCACCTTCTGCTACATCAATGCCGCCATCTTGCATCTCCCCGATGCGTAGCTTTGGGCCTTGCAAATCCGCTAAAATAGCGACGTGTGTGTTGTGCTTCTTATTGATAGCGACGATGTGATCGATGACTGCCTTGTGGTCTTCATGGTTGCCGTGCGAAAAATTGAGCCGGAAAACATTGACACCTGCTTGTACCAATTTCAATAACATTTCAGCAGAACTAGAAGCCGGACCAATAGTGGCGACGATCTTAGTACGTTGATGGTCTACAATTTTCAAAGCCATGTGGAAGGTGATATTTATTTATAACTCATTAGACGTGATGAATAGACATTTGACTAAAATACATTCATTTGTATGTCCCTACCTATTTCAACAATTCTGGAATTATTGGAAATATTGTGGTTTGCTCTCGAAGTGATCTACCGTCTAATATCTGTTATCTAAAGTCTTTATTGAATACGTTTAGAATCCTTTGTTTTGAAAGCGCGGTGAAAATAGAAAAATCTCAGCGTTTGGCAGTAGCGCAACCAATTATTTATTTAATTACCCACCATGACGAAGAGACTCGTTTTCCTCTTTTACGCACAAGTACTTACCTTTACGCGCATCGAAGCATATAACTCATCTTTACTCATTCCAATTCTATTTATGAAGCCTTTCGTAATTGGTATCACAGGCGGCAGTGGCTCTGGCAAGACAACTTTCATTGACCGTATCAAGTCAGCTTTTGAGCAACACCAACTCAGCATCGTCTCTCAAGATAATTACTATCTACCCAATGAACTCCAAGCCTTAGACAAAAATGGCATCGAAAACTACGATCTGCCTTCGTCTTTCAATCACGAGAGCTTCTACACCGATATGCTCAAGCTGACAGATGGAGAAACTTTGAGACGAAAAGAGTATGTATTTAATGATCCAAGCGTCATCCCCGGCGAAATTGTATACGAGCCTGCACCTATCATTTTGATCGAAGGATTGTATGTTTTTCATACCCAAGCCATGCGGGATCTGTTTGACCTAAAAATCTTCATTCACGCCAAAGATGAACACAAAATCATCCGACGTATCAAACGGGATGCCATAGAGCGCAACTACTCAATGGAAGACGTCATCTATCGCTATCAGTATCATGTCATGCCTAATTTTGAGCAATTCATCAAGCCTCATCAAGACAAAGTAGACCTAGTCGTCAACAACAATGAAAGTTTTGATCGAGCTTTGCGCGTAGTTATCGGCTTTCTGCGCAACCATCTATATGAGCAGGGAGTATAAGATTCTAAGTAAAATGTAAAATATCAAATGATGAATGTAAAATATCAAAGTTATACACACGCTACTTTTACATTTTAAATTTTGCATTCTTCAGTTTAATATTTAGCTATTTAAATTTAGGCATGAATTACCTCTACATTCTCCTTGCTCTATTATTCACACTTTTCGCTAATCCAGTCTTTGCACAATTAAGCGACTATTGGGGTACAGCAGGCGGTACAGTCAACGCATCTTTTTTGGATGATAAAATCAACACTTACGTCGATATAGGCGCAAGTATAGAAGTAGGAAAAGTGATCGCCGATCAAGCCATTTTGGGCGCGGGACTGGATCTGGGGACAACCATTGTTCAAAGCAAAACCAATGCCAAAGATCGCTTTTCCAGCTCCACGACCGGACTGAATCTATTCTTGCAATATTATTTTTATCAAGAAGACAAATGGGCGGTTTATGTACGCCCTTCCTATGCCTTTTCTAAAATTTACAATACCGCAGAAGCCATCGGACTGGGGAGTTCCGGTGATCGCATTGATTATTGGCGAGTCGGATTGGGCGGCGGTGTCAATTATTTTATACAACCGAATATTGCGATTCAAGGGATGGCAGATTTTAGTCTGATCGAACGATTGACCGCTGATGGCGTGAGTTTTTCGGGTGGACTGCGACCGGAGTTGAATGTTGGATTGCAATTTTTTACTGGTGCTTACGATCCTGCTAAAATAGAAGATCCGGAGCGCGTCAAAAAAGCATTGGTAGCTGAGGCCTGGACGGTAGGCGGTGGTGTCAGTTGGCGCAATCGAGAAGCCGGTAGCAATGAGCTACGCATCTCTCCCTCCATCGCTTATTTTAACTTAGATCGAGTAGCATTCGGCTTTGAATTTTCGGGTACTTATCAACTACAAGACAGCACCAATCAACTCCAGATCATTCCTTTCTTACGATACTATCTACCCCTCAAAAATCAATACTTTGTCATCGAGGGTGGCGGCGGATTGTCACTAAACAAAGTGCCTATCCTAGTCGATGGAGAGCGTAGTTTTGATGTGTTATCTGATTTAGTAGGGCAAGGAAAAATCGCTCTAGGTATTTTTATGTCCCAACAGACTGCCTTGCAAGGTGGCTTGCGCTATCAATATCTGCTACCGATCACCAATGAGATCGATCCTGCTAACGCTTATTTTAGCGTAGGATTAGAAATCGGAATACAATACTTTTTTGGTAGTAAACTGAGTGCTTCAAACACAAACCAATGACATTGACGAAAAGACTTCAATCTGCCATAGTGGATGTACCCAATTTCCCGAAGACGGGCATTCTTTTTAAAGACATTACGCCCGTTTTTGCTGATGCTCAATTGTGTCAGGATCTGTCTGTTGCCATCGCCGAACAATTTTCAGATATAGATATAGTTGTTGGACTGGAAGCGCGTGGTTTTTTGCTCGGTCTGCTCATTGCTCAGCAACTCAAATTACCTTTCGTCCCCATCCGAAAAGCAGGAAAGCTACCAAAAGCTACTTTTTCAGAAAGCTATACTTTGGAATATGGGGAAGCGACACTAGAAATTCATCAAGATGCTATCCCAAAAGGCAGTAATGTGCTCATTCATGATGATTTATTGGCAACGGGAGGCACAGCAGCGGCAGCCGCTCGATTGGTTAAGAAAAGCCAAGCCAATGTAACTGGATTTAGTTTTTTGGTAGAACTGAAATCATTGAAAGGACGTACACAGTTGGAAGATTTTGCTGCTATACACAGCCTCCTTTCTCTATAAAACGCCCTTTGAACCCGTGCCAAAAATGGAAGTCACACGCTCTCTAAACTCTCCTAAATAATAGAACGCTGCACCGCACGCTCATCCACTACACCTTCCAATAGATAAGCTGCGATATAATCTCCCAGATCTGCCGTACTCACTGCATACTGTAAGTTCAAATCCGGTGTCCCTACGCCTCTGCTCAGTACGCTAGTCACTGCCGAACGCACCGCTCTCGCTTCTTTGGGCAGCCCAAAATATTCCATCATCATCGCGACAGATAGGATAGCAGCAATGGGATTGACGGTATTCAAATCTTGTTCTCTAGAATACGCACTGTAAATAGGCTCGAACAAAGCAGTATCCTCACCTAAAGAAATGGAAGGAATGAGGCGCACTGAGCCGGTAATGACACCAACGGCATCCGACATGAGATCACCGAAAAGATTGGTGGTCAAAATGATACCAAATTGCTGTGGATTCATTAATAACTCTGCCAAGGCATGGTCAATGAATAAAGTATTGTACTCGACATCCGAGTATTGCTTAGCAATGTCCTGCACCACCTCGCGCCACAGTCGAGATGTTTCTAGTACATTGGCACGATCGACGAGCGTCAACGGCTTTTTCTGCTGTCGGGCTGCTTCAAAAGCCGGATAGGCAACCGCTTCGATTTCGGGAATGCGATACGTACAGTCGTCATAAGCAGAAGTACTGTCTTTCCTGCCTTTATTGCCAAAATAGATACCACTAGACAGCTCTCTATAAATGGAAAAATCGACCTGACTGATGTATTGAGATTTCAGCGGAGAGATGTGTAGCAAACGCGAAAAAGTACGCACCGGACGAATGTTGTATTGCAGTTTCATCGCTTTGCGCAGCCGCAATAGTCCTCGGTCGGGTGTATCGCGTTTGCTAAGATCGTTATCGTACTTAGGATCACCCACCGCCCCGATGAAAGTGACGTCTGAATTGAGGCAGCTCTCTATCGTAAACTCAGGTAGCGCGTCACCTACTTTTTTGATCGCACTCGCGCCGATCTCCGCTACACAATAATTAAATCTATGATCGTATCGCTCTTCGATCGCCCTCATGACTTTCTGGGCTTGTTTAGTCACTATCGGACCTATTCCATCTCCGGGCAACAAGCAAATCTTCTTCTCCATGCATTCGATTTTCAATTGGATACACAAAGTATTGGATATTTCTTAGCTTGTCAACTCAAATAGCGATACGATTTAAAGATTAACGATTTTTTTGTGTTGCTGAAAAAGGAAGAGCAGTCACACTCAAGGACTCATAGATTCAGTTCAAGTATTTGGTCATTCGACCATACTATTATCCAATGACTCATCTGCTTCATCCAGCATCCCTTCTATCCGCTCCATCTGCGGCTTCGTCCGCCAGTAAAATGCTGCTGTGAATATCGTCAGCACCACTTCTGCGCCCAGCGCAAACCAAAACAAATAGCGCATCCAAGTGACATCCCAAAAGAAATAGTAGAGCAGCGCACCGAGCAACCAGCGCACCGCTACTTTTTTGAGTCGTTTATGGACGATGGTATCCATTTGAGCTTTCAGGGTAAGTAGTTCGAGTTGTAGGTCTTCTCTTGTTTGCATTTTATAAATATGGTTTGAAAATGATACAGACCAAGAGAAAAATTAGTTCCTACTGCACCCGCGTAATCGTCCCATAAGCATCCACTTGGTCATCAAAACCACCCAATTTGACGGTCTTTACTTCATCTAGCTTCAGGTTCTTGAGATAGTACTTTTTACGATCATCACCCAGACTCACACTTCCCAATATCCCATTGCTATCTCGTAGCGCACCATCGAACTCAATATAATCACTTCCCATATTCGGACGAATAGGCTTGATCGTGTAGGTGTAAGAAGATGGCATATAATAGGTCTTATCATTTTGCACCTTGACGTGATCGTCTTTATCTTTTTTCCAGCGGACATTGTCGATGCCAGAATTACTGGGATCGTCCCTCAAATAATCGCCCAAAGCAGTGGAATACATGCGCATTTCTAAGCGACCGTAGACTTCTACATTCGTCGGTTGAGAAGAAGTGATTTTAGTGAGCGTCAGTTTATACTCTGGAAAGGCAAACTCACAGTTGCGGATCGCATATTCCGTATTCAACACCACTCGTGCTACACCTGCATCTTTACTGATGAACCGCAATTTATACGCTAACGGTGCACCTGGAGAATCGCTAGAATAATTGCCCCCTTCCGCGACATAATTATACACTTCTTTCGGACTATTCACGATAGCTGCTGCACTCGCGCCTGAACCTCCGATGACAATAGCTTTGATCGTCGATTCATTGATCGTCTTCTGAAATTTGGCATCAATTGTGCCATCACCAGAAGCGAAACTAGCAGAGAGCGCATCATTGATTTCTGTTTCTGAGCTGTTCGTTTCGATAGTATAAATCACCATTCTACCATAAGCGACGGAAGCGACGTATACTGGCATCACATCCCCGAATGAGCTGATGTCTGGCAGTGTTTGAAACAAATCGCTCGGATTGTCTGGTACATCCATGTCTATGGTATAGTAAGTCTGGAGATACTTCAGGACAAATTTGTTTTTCTTGCTTGTATTACTGAAATCAAAGGCCCTGCCTACTTGCTTACCCTTGGAACGATAGTTAGCCCCAATAGCGACATCCACTTGCTGCTCAGAATAGACTTGTGTGATCTCAAAGTTGATCTGTGCTGGTGTCGCACCTGTCACTTCTTGATTGAGGATAGATTTGACACCTTCCCGCACTGTTGACAGTGACGGATCTTTCACTTCGACCACTGGACTGCCATTGATATTCGTCAAAGAAGCGGATAGTGTGATCGGTGAGCGATCCGCAGCTATCCGAATGTACTCACCTGTGGAGATGGATTCTCCTTTGAGCAAAGCACCAGGATAGATGACATCAGAGCCAGGATCTAGTGTCAGCAATTGATCGAAACCTGGTGCAGCTCGGTAGGTTGTCGTGAAACACTCGTATCCACCTTCTTTTTCAGTTTCGGTTTCGCCTACTTGTTCGGTGGAGTTGCTTTCATCGGCTTGAGTGAAACCAGATAGATTGGAAATTCGAGTGTCAAAATCCATGGCTTCTTCGATGGAAAAGTCAGGTTTGAGGTCTTCTATGTCTTCATTTTTATTGCAAGCACAGGTGGTGAGCAGAATGCAAGAAGCAGCAAAAAGGAAGGTTAGCATTTGCGATTTGAATAAGTACATAATGGTCAATTTTTTCTTGTTTGTGAATCGAAATTGAATCGTTGCTTCAAAGGTGCGATCTGCCCTCTTTTTTCGATTGACCTTATGTTGTAATGGATTGTACTTATGTTGTTTATTGATATAACTATCTGATAATGAATTGATTGAATTGGAGTTATTTTTTCTTTTTTCCCGCAAAAAAGAAACAAAAAACTCCCCCGCTTAAGAATATTAGCCTAAAATTTGATGTGCTTCCCGCTCGCAACCCAAGCCGCTCACTCGGATTCAGCAGGAAACATGATTTCAGCGTTGTCGCTCGTGCGTTGCTCTTTTCGCCCTCTCACCACCAAATTTATTAACGGCTAATCTTCTAGGCGGAAAAGGCATCTCTGAATCTAGATTCCTTTTAATTGCTCTCCGCTCATCACCTCCCCAGGCGTCACACCAAAATGCTTCTTAAAACTTCGATTAAAATAAGATGGACTTTGAAAACCGACAGCAAAAGCGATTTCAGCAACCGTAGCAGATTGAGACTGTAGCAACTCATGCGCTTTTTCTAATCGAATGCTACGAATGAAATAACTCGGATTTTCATTCGTCAACGCTTTCAATTTTCTAAACAACTGCGTGCGATCAAGATGGAGCGCTGAACCCAACTGTTCTACGCCAAAAGTCTCATCGCTCATATTGGTTGCTACGATCTCACGAGCATGTTGTAAGAATTGAGCTTCCATAGAAGGTAGGAGAGGAGTGGCATTTTTTGAAGTATCGCCGTTACTGTGATGCGTCAGCCAACGCTTTCGATTTTCCAATAGATTACGGATACGGAGTTGTAACTCTTCGACTTGAAAAGGTTTGGTGAGATAGTCGTCAGCTTGAGTTTGGAGTCCACTGATTTTGTGGGCATCCGAGGAACGACCCGTCAAAATGATGACTGGAACGTGGCTAGTGATGACTTCTCTTTTCAAAGTTGCCGTCAATTCAAAACCATCCATTTTTGGCATCATGACATCTGTCAAAATTAGGTCGGGTACTTCTTTTTTCGCTAATTCCAAACCTGCTACACCATCTGTCGCGATTAATAATTGATAGTCTGCTTGTAAGCAATTTTGAATGAACCACCGAATGTCGGAATGATCTTCGACGACAAGAATGGTCGGCTGATCGGTGTTAGTAACGACTTCATTTATGGTTTCAGGAAGTGAAGGATGTTGTAAAGTAGAAGGTGTACTTACAACTACATCTTTCGGCAAGTCAGATAACGGAATCCGAACGGTAAATGTGCTACCCATGTTGACTTGACTCTCCACTTCCACTGTTCCGTTCTGCCATTCTACCAACTGTTTGATCCACGCCAGTCCTATGCCGCTACTCATTTGATGCGCCTGCAAGTTGGAGGAATTGGTACGATAATACATCTCAAAAATACGTTCCAGCTCTGCTTCTGGAATGCCTTGACCGCTGTCGCTGACTTGTAGTTGCCAACTCTGATCGTTGAGTGTAGAAATTACTTCGATCTTCCCATCAGAACGATTGTATTTGATGGCATTGTCGATCAGATTGAGGAGGATTTGTTCGGTTTTGGTGGGATCGAGATAGACGACTTGGGTATCGGGATCAGCTTGAAAAGAGAGCGTGATATTTCTTTCTTTGGCTAAAGATTCAAAAGAGAACAGTACAGTTCGCGCCAACTGTGTGAGTTCAAAAACTTGAGGTTCGAGCTGGAATTGTTTGGCTTCCAATCTCGTCAAGTCTAGAATTTGGTTGACCATTTGGAGCAGGCGTTTGGCATTGGACTCGATGAGGTGGAAATAAGGTCGGGCAGAACGGTCGTTGATGGTGGCTTTGAGTTGCTGTACAGGTCCTAACATCAAAGTTAGCGGCGTCCGAAATTCATGAGAAATACTTGCAAAAAAGCGCGATTTCAATCCATCTAATTCCTGCAAGCGCGTCCGTTCTCGTTCTATCGCCAAACCTCGATAGCTCAGACTCACCGCAAAGCTCAGGAGATGCAGCAAAATCGTCAATTCCAGAAAAAGAATGCCCCAAAAAGAAGTCTCCCGCAAGTTCCACCAATCTAGTCTGCCACCCAATAAGATAAAAGTCGTCGTCGCTCCACCAATCATCAAAAATACATTGGTCAAAGCGATCAATCTCGGTAGACGCTCACCACTTTTCCAATATAACCAACTTGCCCAAACAATACCTGCCAAGCCGATCGGCGCAAGCAAAAGCAAGATATTATAAGCCAAAGACAACGGAAAAATAGAAATCGGTAGACACAAGCAAACCATTTGAAAAACCGCTATTAAAATCGTCGCTCGACTCAACCGCGACAGCCATTTTCGGATGTCAGCTCTCCAGTTTTGGTCATGTAAAAAGTGAATCAAAAACTGCGCATAAGCCGCAAAATACAAATACGTCATCCCAATCATAACCACCCGACTCCAGCGTGGAAAATTGCCTAATGGCGTCAAATAGTGCATCCCAAAGGAGTAAAACAATACTAAAGCGATGCAAAAAATATAAGCACTATAAGCCAGATATGCTCGCTGTCGATTGACAAAAAAGAGGAACAAATGATAGAACATCATCATCCAAAGGGCAGCTTGTACAGTGCTTTGAGAAGCGATAGTTCGCTGAAAATAATGTGTAGAATAAGTCAAAAAAGCATCTCTATTGATAAGCTGAGGTCGAAGCGGCTGGTGGGTATCATTTTCGCCTAAATGAATGTAATACGTTCGACTACTTTGAGCAGGAATACTAAACTGAAAAGTGTGAGGCGATGAAAAAACGGGCGTATGCTGTTGGCTATCCCAAAAGCGGCGAGGCGTGAGTTGTCCAGCTTGTCCCTGCTGCCATTCGCCATTTTTTTGCCAATGGATCGTCCAATCGTCGTAGTGCAACAACAGAGCCAACCTCATTTCCTGATCTGCAACATTCTCGACCGGAAAATGCATCCAACTATCCGACCATACAACTTCATCGGGCAGCGGCAACCAAATTCGTCCATTCGCTAATGCGTCAACCGATATATCTGCCCCTGACCAAGTCATCTGATCTCGTACTGCGTACCAGTCCGCTAAAGTATCCTGATAGAAAGTGGCAGAAATACGGAACTGAGCCGTTATTGGACAGACCGTCAACAGCAGTACAAAAAGAAAGACATATCGAATAGCGATCACGCAGTTATCATTTATTGGCTACGATAAAGTTAGCAGAAAATAGGACTCCGTGTTTTACTGACGTCAAATGTTCTTGACTCCATCGGTTGCCAATGCTTGATGACATCAAGCATATAACCCTCAACTCATATATTCTACTTACCTTTGCGCCCTCAAATTCAAGCTGCTCTTGCCATCAGCGATTCAGCAAGGCATGTGGTCAGCTATCTTTTAAAAACAACCTACTAAGAAAATGAAAATTTTAGGGCAACTAATTGCTATTGCATTATTTGTTAGTGCTTTTCAAGCCTGCAACAACGGTGCTGGAGCAGACGCACCCAATACAGCGAATGTAGAACTGGCGACCATCGAAGATACAATGATGTATGGCATCGGTGCGTACAATGTAGATTTATTGAAAAATCAATTTAAAATCGAAGAACCAAATCTATCCGTCATCTACAAAGGAATGCAAGATGGTCTGGAAGATCAAGCTATGTTCTCTCAAGAAGAGTTCAATACGATCGCGCAGTCTTTCTTTCAGCGCCAGGCAGAAAGAGCAGGTGTCGAAAACTTAGAAAAAGGAAAAGCATTCTTGGCAGAAAATGCGACCAAAGAAGGCATCCAAACAACAGAAAGCGGACTACAATACAAAGTATTGGAAGAGGGACAAGGTGCATCGCCTGGTCCTACTGACCGTGTGACGGTTGACTATGAAGGTCGATTGATTAGCGGTGACGTGTTTGATAGCTCTATCGCGCGTGGTGAGCCGGCTACTTTTGGTGTCAATCAAGTGATTGCAGGCTGGACAGAAGCGTTGCAGATGATGAAGCCTGGTTCTCGCTGGGAGCTATACATTCCAAGTGATTTGGCGTATGGAGAGCGTGGCGGTCCTGGTGGCGGCATCGGGCCGAATGAAGCCTTGATCTTTGAAGTCAAATTGATTAGCATAGAAGGACAGGAGTAATCTTTGATGATTTCCTACTGTTTAAAAAGACCCATTTCTGTTACAGGAGTGGGTCTTTTTTAGTTTCAGAAAATCGAATCTAGCTTTTATGCGTTCTATCAAAAAAATAATATCCATGACTCGCTATCTGCTATTGCTTGCCTTCGCCTGCACTTTTTGGAGCTGTGAAAAAGACAGCCTACGCGTCGCCTTCGAGATGACTTATCCTGAAAATCGCTTTACCGTACCAGCCGGACTCAATACATTAGAATCTCACTATCTATTTTTTAGAGATATACCGACCAATAAAGCTTTCTTTTTTGGAGAAACGGAAGAATCTGAAATCATAGAGATCAATCCTGCCAGTGCTGTCCTCCGAGCCGATCAGCGCATCAGTGACTTTAGCTTTGCCGAAGAAATCGTCATCCGCCTGTGCGAAGACAATCAAGCCAATATCAACAATGTCCTCCAAAAGTGTCGCCGCGAAATCTTTTTTAGAGAAAACATTCCATTCAATACCGGACGACAAGTAGAACTACTGCCCAATGGCAATAATTTACAGCCTACACTGACCGGAGACAACTTCAATTTTGTATTGGTATTCCGTAGAAATCGGGCGTTTACGAGTGCGCCCATTCCTGCTAATTTAGTCATGAATTTTGAGGCACGGAGATAACAGTGGATGTGAGACGCTAGACTTTTTTATGGAAAAGCTGTCTATCGTAGCAATACTCCACTATTAAGTTTCCATAGAAAGCAATTCGATAGACGCTTCAGATTGATGCTTGATAATTTTTTTATTTACAGATTCGTTCTCACTACTCTTTCCCTCCGTTTTCAGTGATTTCCTTCTATTTGCTAATCAACAACTATGAGCAAAACGTACGTTCTATTCTCTTTCTTATTGCTGATTCTTAGCTGCCAGTCTATCAGTGACATCGACGAACTGACGCCTGACGAAGCACGCATCTTGAGCAGTGGTGCGGATTTGCAAGCAGCATTGCACGATGGCTATGCAACTTGGTGGCAAGCGACACATGGTACATTTCCCAATTTGGCTTTGTTGGTCGCCGGAGATGCCTATGGCTTGTCGCGTGGTGATTTTGGGACAGTAGAAATGGGGATTCAACCCCGTCAGGCATTTGACAATCGAGTCGGTAATGCGATCAATGAAGTACCTTGGTATGGACTACTGAACGCTGCCAATACGGCAACGGATGTCCTTTCTTCGCTAGAAAGAGGTATCAGCATCGACAAAGGAGCAGCGCAAGATCAGAGTATTCGAGCGGCAGCGCATTTACTGCGTGGACTGAGCTGGGGCTATATGAGTTCGTTGTTCGATCAGGGAGTGATTGTGGACGAAACGACAGACCTAAATGGAGATTTGCCTTTGATAAGTTATCAGAAAGTACTAGAAAATGCACTTTCAGAGCTGGATGCAGTCATTGATATTGGGAATACAGAAAATGCACTTTCGCACACTTATTTCAATAGGGTTCTACTTAATTCCGATCAGTTGTCACAACTCGTACACGCTTACAAAGCTCGTTTTTTGGTGTACTCAGCTCGTACTTTTTCAGAAAATGAGCAAACAGATTGGGCGGCAGTGCTCTATCATGCCGAGCGTGGTTTGGAAGTTGATTTTGCGCCTCTTGCAGACGGTGACAAGTGGCAAAGTTATCAAGCGTACACTTTCGCGGAGACCGGAAAAGGTCCGTTTTGGGCGCGACTTGATCAACGATTGGTCGCCGCATTCGATCCCAGTCAACCAGTAAATTATCCGCAAGTCAGCAGCGAAAATGAAGCGCCACTCAACAGCCCACAAGCACAGTCAGCAGATGCTCGACTGAACGGTGATTTCATCTATGAGGCACGCATCAATTTCAATCCTGAACTAGGTGAATGGCATTTTTCTCATTACAAACACCATCGGAATAAAACGCAAGACAACTTTGCCGGAAACGGTCAAGATGAAGGGACAATGCCCACTTTTTTAGCAGCAGATAATGTATTGCTAAAGGCGGAAGCAGCTTACCACTTAGGCGCGTTAGAGGAAGCGGCGACCCTACTTAACAGTGGTAGCCGAGTAGCACGAGGAAATCTGTCGTCGGTTGCCAGTCAAGCAGAAGCGATCTTCGACGCCATTCGTTATGAGCGAAGTGTTGAATTGCTGAGCACTGCGCCGTTTGGGTTGTGGCTGGACAGACGTCGCTGGCAAGAACGAGAAAATATGGAATCGTTGACCGCTTTAGGCGGTTTGCTTATAGGCACAGCGGCACAATTGCCCGTTCCTGCAAAAGAACTAAATGGTCGCAAAATGGATGTTTACACTTTCGGCGGCATCGACGACCCACAGGGCATCCTACCCATTCCTCAATAATAAAACATCTCTGGTATTCTTCTACTCTTCACTTTCTAGGATAAGTGTAGGTGTCAACTCGTCAAAATGAGCAACCGCCAAGGAAGCTTGCTGAATACGCTCGTAGTTTAGGCTGTAAAAGACGTATTTACCCATTCGCTGTGTCTCTACCAGATTGGACTGACGTAAAATACGAAGGTGTTGAGAAGTGATGGATTGTTCCAGATGAAGGGTGCTGTAGATTTTATTGACGTTGACTTCTTCGTTTTGGTCAATAAATTCAATGATTTTCATGCGAAGTGGATGCGCCAAAGCGCGGAGGATAGCAGAAGAAGTTTCTAACTTCTCCTGATGGATAGTAGTGCTATTTTTCATTACGACTTACTTACGAGAATCCGTTTTCAACAGACTAATAGATTCTCTTTTTTACTATTTTTCGGCAGAACAAATATGAGTTTTTTATTTATACTTTCAAAATGGATGTGAATGGGTAATCATTCCTGTCGCGTCAAAACAGCTATATGATAGCTCCCCAATTTATAGCTATACACCATTGGAATTTCTTGCTCCTCCATGACTGCTCCCCCACTATCCCGAATCGCTTCTTGTTTTCCTGCAATAATTCGATAGTGCAATTCATCGCCTTGTTTTTCTAACATAACAGTCAACAAAGTATTCATGACAGAAAAACGTTCTATGAAAACATTGTCGAATAGATAGCCGTCTAGTAGAATGGAGTTTTGCTCGTCGGTCACGTAACTACTATCTGTGACGATCAGTTTGTAATCGCGCTTATCCTCCGCTCGGTCAGATGCTTTATAAATCAGTGCCCAGTCGTAAATATGAGCAGAATCTGTAGATAATATATGCAGTTCCATAGGAACAGTCTGCATCAAACTATCAGTGCTATAAATATGCAAATCACCTGCCCATTTTCCTGTCCAATCTTTGGGAAATTCGTTTTGGGAGAAACTAACAAAAGGGAGAAAGCATAGAAAGTATAATAGAGATTTCATGCTACAAATATATTGAGCTATTTGATGCCATCAAAAGAAAAAGTATACCAATGAGGTTTGTGATTTTTGATATAGACGGTACATTGACTGACACAAAGGAAGTAGATGATAAATGTTTTATGAAAGCTTTTGAAGATAGCTTTAACATTGATATTTGGAGTCAAAAATGGGAAACACTGAAGGAAGTAACCGATTGGAGCATCACAGAAGAAATCGTTCTGAGCGAATGGAATAGACTGCCTACCAATAGCGAATATGAGTCAATGATTTCAAATTTCATGTCGAATCTGAGGGAGGAAAAAGCAAAAGACCAATCACAATTTAATGAAATTCCTGGTGCAAAAGACTTTTTTTATCGACTCGAAAAATCGAAGCAGTTCAAAGTCGGAATTGCGACAGGTGGTTGGGAAGAATCAGCCCTTTTGAAACTAAAAGCAATCGGGATAGCAATAAATAATGTCGCCTTCTCCAACAGCAGTCATCACAAATCTAGAGCAGCAATACTAAAGAATGTGATAGCGCAGCTGTCAAGAAAAACTCAAAGTATACCTAAACGCATTATCTACTTTGGAGATGGAGAATGGGATTATAAACCCTGCCAAAATCTTAGAGCATGTTGGGAAATTTAATTTTTCAAATTTTTATACAGACCGAATTAATAGTAATAATGTATCGTTGCTTCCTTATTTCCAATGCTTTTTGAACCTGCCGTCGGCTTAAAAATCTCACTTAGCTCGCTAAACTCGATTTTGAATCCTTAGCCAGAACCATAAATCATTGAAAATCAGTTCGCAAAATTCCCCAACAAGCTCTTAATATAGACTTTATCGGAATTGATGTCGAAAATAATGGAAAATTAAGTAAGCTAGGCGCGAAAACTGTCCTTCGAAGCTATGTAGCAGACAAACAAATCATGAGCGCATTGCAAATGACATAAAATACTTGACAGACAGAAGCATCTACCGCCCATAATTCTTCATTTGTAGTCCGTCATTCACTAAAAATGAATCCTCCTTCCCTTCCAGCACCGAACTCCCCATCAAAAACTCATCGACTGCCTTAGCAGCTTCGCGCCCTTCGGAAATCGCCCAAACAACCAGCGACTGTCCCCGACGCATATCTCCGGCAACGAATACATTTTTGATATTGGTCTGATAGTTGTTGTCTTTGACGTTTCTGCGCTGCGTGAGTTCTATGTCTAGTTGCTCCAGCATTCCATCTAATTGCGGATGCACAAAACCAATCGCCAAGAGTGCTAGATCGCATTCAATTTCGCGTTCCGTACCAGGAATCTCCATCAATTTATTTCTACCCGTTTCCTCATCTTTTGACCACTTGACATCAACGGTTTGAAGAGCTTTCAACTGACCATTCTCATCGCCAATGAAAGCTGTGGTAAGCATCGCAAATTGTCGATCACATCCTTCTTCGTGGGAAGTAGATGTACGTAGAATCATCGGCCAATTGGGCCATACCATGGGATCAGGATTTTCGGGTGGTTTTGCCAGCAATTCTATTTGTGTGATGGAGGTCGCCTTGTGTCGATTAGATGTGCCTACACAGTCCGCACCTGTATCGCCGCCGCCGATGACGACTACTTTTTTATCAGTCGCCAATACCTCTGCGTCATCGAAAGGAATGCTACTAACACGACGGTTGTTTTGCTCCAAAAAGTCCATCGCAAAATGCACACCTTCTAAGTCTCGACCGGGAATATCCAAATCACGCGGAACAGTAGAACCACCACATAGCACAACCGCATCAAACTCATCGATTAGCCCTTTCGCATCTACGTTGACGCCTACATTCGCTCCAGTTTTGAAGACGATACCTTCTTCTTCCATCAGGGCGACGCGACGCTCAATCACTCTTTTTTCTAACTTAAAATCAGGAATTCCATAGCGCAGCAAACCACCGATCCGATCATTTCGCTCGAAAACAGTGACGTGATGACCAGCTTTATTCAACTGAGCTGCTGCTGCCAAACCTGCCGGTCCTGAGCCGACTACGGCTACTGTTTTATCCGTTTGCTTCGGCTGAATGGCTTTTACGTACCCACGCTCAAATGCGATTTCTGCAATCGACTTCTCAATCTGCTCAATAGCAACAGGTGATTGATTGATACCTAAGACACAAGCCGCTTCGCAAGGTGCCGGACAGATGCGTCCCGTGAACTCCGGAAAGTTATTGGTACTTGTCAATATTTCATACGCCTGCTGCCAGTCCTCTTCATAAACCGCATCATTGAACTCCGGTATGATGTTGCCGAGTGGACAGCCATTGTGACAAAAGGGAACGCCACAGTCCATACAGCGCGCTGCTTGCTGCGTCGTCTGCTCCGGAGTGAAGTCTTCGTAAAGTTCGTTGTAGTCGCGGACGCGTTCTTCGATGTTGCGTTTGTTGGGTAGTTCGCGGGTATATTTTAAAAATCCTCTTGGGTCTGCCATGATTTAGCTGTTAGCCTTTAGCTACTAGCCATCCCCGACCTTCGGGACAGGGAGCTAGTCACGTCTAGTTAATTAAGAAATAATTAATTGAAAAGCGATGGTCACCTATTGCTTATTACCTACCAACATATTACTTACTGCTTCCACCTCTGCCCTGCGCTCACGCTTCCGCCTTTCCAATACTGCCTTATAATCACGCGGCATCACTTTGACGAATTTAGGCAATTCTGTTTCCCACTCACTCAATAAGTGTAAGGCTGCTTTGCTACCGGTAAAATTGAAGTGCTGACGAATCAAATGCTGCAGTTGATGTACGTCTTCTTTTGACAATGGATCGAGATCGACCATTTCTCTATTGACGCGCTCCTCGAATGTGCCATTTGGATTGTAAATGTATGCCATACCGCCGCTCATGCCGGCTGCGAAGTTCTTGCCTGTTTCGCCAAGCACCACGACGACACCGCCAGTCATATACTCACAGCCATGATCGCCTATGCCTTCGACGACGGTTTTGACACCTGAATTTCGGACGGCAAATCGCTCACCTGCCATCCCTCGAATATAGGCTTCACCGCTAGTTGCGCCATAGAAAGCGACATTCCCAATAATGATATTTTGACTCGGCTCGAAAGTGGCATGACGATTCGGGACAACAATCAAACGACCGCCGGATAAGCCTTTTCCAAAATAGTCATTGGCTTCTCCTTCTAGCGTAAATTGTATTCCTTTTGCCCCAAAAGCTCCAAAACTCTGCCCGGCAGAACCGACAAACCGATACTCAATCGTACCCTCTGGCAAACCTTTTTCGTGATAGCGTTTGCTGATTTCATTGGAGAGCATCGTGCCGACGGAGCGATCAGTATTTTTAATATCGAAAGTCGTTTTGACTGCTTGTCCATCTTTCAAAGCCGCATTGGCATATCGAATGAGTTTTTGATCCAAAACAGTGCTCAAGCCATGATCTTGTTCTACTTTTTTGTATTGCCCAACTGTTTCGTCGACTGGTTCTTGATACAGAATTGGCGTCAAATCCAATTGACGATATTTCCAATGAACAAGGTCTTGCTTCATTTTGAGCATCTCCACTTTACCCACCATCTCATCTATGGTCGCAAAACCTAAATCTGCCATGATCTCGCGTAAGTCTTGCGCCAAAAAGGTGAAGAAGTTGATGACGTGCTGAGGGTCGCTATTGAATCGTTTGCGGAGTTCTTCATCTTGAGTCGCAATACCCACCGGGCAAGTATTCAAGTGACATTTACGCATCATGATACAGCCCTCGACCACCAAAGCTGCCGTCGCGACGCCCCATTCTTCTGCACCCAAAAGTGTGGCAATCGCCAAATCGCGTCCCGTCCGAATCTGTCCATCCGTTTGCAAAGTGACGCGATCTCTGAGTTTATTTTTGACTAAAGTCTGATGCGACTCTGCCAAACCGAGTTCCCAAGGTAATCCGGCATGACGTACCGATGTCAAAGGAGATGCTCCTGTACCACCATCATGTCCCGAAATCAAGATCGCATCAGCATGCGCTTTGGCGACACCGGAAGCAATGATACCTACGCCGGCTTTGGAGACCAATTTGACATTGATACGCGCTTTTTGATTGGCATTTTTTAGATCAAAAATAAGCTGCGCCAAGTCCTCAATCGAATAAATATCGTGATGCGGTGGTGGCGAAATCAAGCCTACGCCTGGTGTGGAATGCCGCACGCGTCCTATCCAATCGTTGACTTTATGACCTGGCAATTGCCCACCTTCTCCAGGCTTCGCGCCTTGTGCCATTTTGATTTGTATCTCATCGGCATTGGTCAGGTAGTGGCTGGTGACACCAAATCGACCGGAAGCGACTTGCTTGATGGCAGATCGTTCCCAATCCCCATTTTCTTTTTTCGCAAATCTTGCAATGTCTTCTCCCCCTTCTCCACTGTTACTTTTCGCTCCGATTCGGTTCATCGCAATCGCCAAAGTCGTGTGCGCCTCGTGTGAAATAGAACCAAAGGACATCGCGCCTGTGGAGAATCGCTTTAGAATATTTTCGACAGGTTCTACTTCTTCTATCGGAATGGATTCACCTTTTCGGAAATTCATCAAGCCGCGTAGCGTCAACGCTTTTTCGGTCTGGTCGTTGATGATTTTGGCATAGGTCTTGTAGTCGTCATAACTATTCGTACGCGACGCCACTTGTAGGTAGTGAATGCTTTTTGGGTTAAATAAATGCGCTTCGCCACGTCGCTTCCATTGGAAAACGCCCCCCACTTCTAAGCGTGGATTGGGTACATTTTGCTCCGGAAAAGCGATTTTATGCCGTGTCAGTACTTCTTTGGCAATGCCATCAAATCCGACACCTTCAATTCGAGAAACGCTACCTTTGAAGCAGCGATCAACCACTTCTTGATTCAAGCCCAAAGCTTCGAAGATCTGTGCGCCTTGGTAGGACTGCAAGGTCGAAATACCAATCTTAGACATGATTTTCAATAGCCCTTTCCCGACTGCTTTGTTGTAACGTTTTGTGACTTCTTCTTGAGTAAAATTCACCTCGAAGTAATTGTTCTCCTTCAAATAATCCAAAGTCGCATATGCCATGTATGGATTGATGGCACTCGCTCCGTAGCCGATCAAAGTTGCAAAATGATGCGTTTCGCGTATATCTCCGGCTTCTACGACGATGGAAGTTGCGCCACGAAGACCGGAATGAATCAAGTGATGATGAATCGCGCCGACTGCCAAAAGTGAAGGAATAGGCGCGCTATTTTCATCCGCTGTTCGATCCGATAGAATGAGAATATTTTTTCGTTGTCGGGTCAGGTCTTCCGCTTCTGCACAAATCTTGTCGAGCGCTGCCCGCAGTCGCCCTTCTTGCCCATCTGCCTCAAAAGTGATATTGATGATGCCCGACTTAAAGTGCGGATGCTCGATGTTTTTGATGGATTGGACTTCTTGATTGGTCAAAATGGGACTGTCCAAATGAATGAAGCGCGCGTGCTCCGGTTTGGTCTCCATCATATTGCCGACGCTGCCGAGCATGGCATAGAGAGACATGACAGAACGCTCACGGATGGGATCGATGGGTGGATTGGTGACTTGGGCAAATAACTGTTTGAAATAGTTTGCTAAGTGTTGTGAATGATGTGATAGTACCGCCAATGGCGTATCTGCGCCCATCGACCCAATCGGGTCTTTGCCAATGCTGACCATAGGCGCCAATATGACTTTTATATCTTCTTTGGTAAAACCGTGTAATTGTTGTTGAGCAATCAATGGTAGCTGCGAGAGTTGGGGCCAGTTACAATTCGCCTTTACAGGAACATCCGACAGCCGTAAGCGATACTGCTCCAACCAATCGCGATATGGCAGTTTGTTACAAATGGTATTTTTCAGTTCTTCATCCCCGATAATGCGATGCTCGTCTAGGTCAGCAATCAGCATTTTACCAGGCTGCAAACGCCCTTTCAGCTCTATCGTTGACTCCTCCAATGGCAATGCGCCAGCTTCGGAAGCAACGACTAGCATATTGTCTTTTGTCAAACAATAACGACTTGGTCGCAATCCATTTCTATCCAAAGTCGCCCCAACGACAATCCCGTCCGTAAAGCAGATAGATGCCGGACCATCCCAAGGCTCCATCAATATTTTATGGTACTCGTAAAAGGCTTTCTTATCATCGGACATTTGGTCGTCATGCTGCCACGCTTCTGGTATCATCATCATCAGCGCGTGTGGCAAGGAGCGCCCGCCGAGCACTAAAAACTCTAGAACATTATCGAAGTTACCGGAATCGGAAAGCGACTGACCGCAGATGGGCATCAGCTTTTCTAGCTCTTCTTTAGTAAATGCTGTTGATTCTAATAAGCGTTCTTTTGACTTCCACCAATTGAGGTTTCCGGTGATGGTGTTGATCTCCCCATTGTGTGCAATGTAGCGGAATGGCTGAGCCAACTTCCATTTTGGGAAGGTATTGGTCGAAAAGCGAGAGTGAACAAGGGCGATGGCTGACTTGTAATCCGCAGCGTGTAAATCGGGGAAATAAGGACGGACTTGGTAAGTGGTTAGCTGACCTTTGTAGATGATGGTTTTGTACGAAAAAGAGGGGAAATAAAAATATTCTTTGGTCTGCGGAAAAGTCTGATGCACTTTGTGGGTGATGAATTTGCGCAGGACATACAACCGACGTTCGAAGGCAGCAGGCTCCATTGGTTCTTTTGGCTCGACAAAGACTTGCTCCATACGCGGTTCACTTGACTCTGCCGACTCACCGACCATATCGTTATCAGTCGGTACTTTTCGGTATCCTAATTTTTTGAGTTCAAACTCGTCAATATAGTCATTCAGCAAGGCTTTACATTGCTTTCGCAGCACCTTGTCTTTTGGCATCATGACCATACCGACTCCATACTTTCCGAACTCCGGCAACTCAAAGCCCATTTCACTGGACTTTCGCTTAAAAAAGTCGTGAGGAATCTGAGTCAGTATGCCTGCTCCATCTCCAGTATTGGGTTCGCAGCCGCAAGCACCTCTATGTTCCATATTGGTAAGCATAGTAAGTGCATTTTCGATGACATCGTGTGTTTTTTCGCCATTGAGCATGGCAATGAGTCCGGTACCGCAGCTATCTTTTTCCAGTTGAGGGGTGTAGAGTCCTTTATTTGTCGGTTGTTGCATATAAGATTGTCAGCTTATGAGTGAAAGCTGCTACTTATTAGAGAAAGATCATCAAAGGAGTTGATGGCAATGGTAGTCAATTAGGATATTCAGGTAGAAATTTACACAAGACATCAGGTGATTGCTGTCAGTGCGTTTCTGAAACTCCAAGTAGGTAGCAGTCTACAAAAATGATTAAAAAAAGTCAAGATCTAAAATCATCCATTGAAAAAACTACAATCTCTTAGTACTTATAATGAACATTCAGTAATACATGATTTTAAAATTTAGTTTCTAAAAAATATATAAATACGAACTATAATTTTTCGATTTTTTTTCATCGGAAGAAATATCTCGTATTTGAAGAAAGAGTTCCAACTTTATAGCATACCTAAACTCCATCACCTAATTACAAATATTACATTTATGCTACACTCAAACTATACACCAAACGTCCATCTCTCTATTTCCCGCTTCCACGCTCCATTTTCCCGCTTCCACCATCTTTTACTCGCTTCGAGCTAGGTCTCACCCTAATTTTGTCATCGTAAGTAAGGTGAAATAATTAAGATGCCCTGTTTTCATTTTCTTCAATAATAAATCGTGCTTTCAAAGAGGAATAGTTGAAGAAAATGAAAACATCAAAATGGGCAGCTGATTATTGAACTCATCTCAGTTAATAAATCACTCGATGATGAATAAATTCGTATTTCAGATTACCCTTTTGTTAACGACTGCCTTATTTGTTTCCAATTGTGGAGATGAGAGTGAAGAGCAAACTACCACAGCTAAACCCGCCATCAAAGTCATCAAAAACGATGTGCCGACTTTCCAAACCATCACTGCTACTCAGCAAGATGTGCAACAAAACATCGACATCACTGGGCGAGTTGTAGCCATGCAAAGTGTGGGGATTCAAGCAGAAGTGCAAGGCATCGTTTTGCCACAAAATAAAGCCTTTCGAGAAGGAGTCGTTTTCCGAAAAGGAGAGACGCTTGTCCGCATCGACAATTCACAAACATTGGAAAACTTGAAGGCGCAGCGTAGTCAGTTTGAAAGTAACTTGGTGCGTTTGATGGCAGATTTGGAAAACGACTATCCTGAAGCTTATACGGCTTGGAATAGCTATCTGCAAAACTTCGATGAAGGCAAAACTTTGCCTGAATTGCCAGAAGTGGCGGATGAGCGATTACGTTATTTCTTGTCTGCTCGTAATGTTTTCAATCTCTACCACAACATCAAAAGTGCCGAACAAAACTTGCCGAAATTCCGCATTCGTGCGCCATTTACGGGCGTGGTGATGCAAGCGAGTGTGAGTCCAGGTGCTTTGGTGACGCCTCAACTTCGTTTGGGAATGTTTAACCAAATCGGTACTTACGAAATCAAAGCCACCGTTTCTAATCGCTACATCGACCGCATCAAAGTAGGTCAGAAAGTCAAAATGCACGAAATCGGGCAAGATAAAAACTGGACAGCGACCGTTCAGCGCATCGGCAAAAGCATAGATCCTGCTACGCAAATGGTGACGGTTTATCTTCAAGCGAGTGGCGAAGGCTTACGCGAAAATCTCTACTTAGAAGGACAGATCGGCGGCGATACGTTTGAGAATGTCTATCAACTACCACGCAGCATTTTGACGCCCCAACAACAAGTTTACGTCATCCGCGATAGCACTGTTCGATTGAAGGATGTGCAAGTGAAGATTTATACCGACAATTATGCTTTGGTCACTGGACTTTCGGAAGGCGATGTCATCGTGAATGAGGTGGTGGAACGCCCAATTGAAGGGATCAAGACTGTAGCGAATGCTGATTTGAGTTCGCTGTGAAAAGATATTAGACAGTAGACTCGTCACATGAATATCGTGCTCGCTTAGAGTATCTCAATAGTTATTGCATAATTATAATTCGTGAAAGTGCGTAGGGGATGTGAAAGACCAACCTTTACGCCACCACGAATAACAATTCGCTTCAAAACATATATAGAAAATTTTAAACACATAGGCACAGTAGAGCACATAGTTAGAGTAAGGCTATGCTTTCTATGCAGTACATAAAATATTAATTACAAAACAGATAGATTTAAAAACCACAACTTTGCCTCGAAAAGTGAGATAGCGTTTGCTCAGAAAAGCTTCTCTATGTGGTCTATGTTTCTATGTGTTTCAAAAATCATTTGCAGTTTACTGCAATAAGCCTATGTGTTGGCAAAATAACTCGCCAACATGAAAAGTATCATCAAATATTTTATACAACACCCGACCGTCGTCAATCTCTTTGTCATCCTTTTGGTAGCAATTGGTTTGATGAGTTTAGTGCAAACCAAGCGCACCGCTTTTCCTCAGCAAGACATTCGTTTATTGAGCATCGTCGTGGTTTATCCTGGTGCGACGCCGACCGAAGTAGAAGAGGGTGTGACCATCAAAATTGAAGAGAATCTGGAGGGTATTCAAGGCATCGACCGAGTGACTTCGACTTCTCAAGATAATTTGGCGTCTATTGTAGTCGAATTGGAGGAAGGCGTGGATGCGAATATCGTTCTTGCAGAAACGAAGAATGCAGTCGATAAGATCAGCAACTTTCCACAAGGCGCAGAAGAACCTGTCATTTCAAAAATTGATCCGATTGCGCTAGCGGCGACTTTGGGTGTGATTGGTGATGCACCCTTGCAGACCATCAATCGCTATGCCGAAGAAGTCAAAGATGACTTATTGAAGTACAAAGGGATTTCGCAAGTCTTTGTAGAAGGAACGCCCGAAGAAGAAATCGTGATTCAGGTGCGTGAAGCTGATTTAAGAGCGTACAATTTGAGCTTCATGGAAGTCAGAAATGCAGTCGCATTGGCGAATTTGGAAACCTTTGGCGGCAACATCAAAACTGGAACGGAAAACATTAGCATCAAAGCCAACAACAAAGGCTACTATGCTGATGATTTGCGCAATTTGACGGTTCGTGCCAATTCCGATGGCTCGGTTATTCGACTGGCAGAAGTGGCGGACATCAAAGATCAATTTGCAGATGTAGCAACGGCAAAATATTTGAATGATGAGCGTACGGTAACGGTCAGCATTTTTAGCCTTAATGAAGAAGACATTTTAGGAAATGCAGCATACGTAAGAGCCTATGCAGAAGAATTCAACGAAAAACACGAAGGCATCCAATTGAAAATATTAGAGGATGGAACAGTAGCTTTGAGAGAACGATTGAGCACCATGATTAGTAATGGGGTTGTCGGTTTTTTGCTGGTTTTGATTGTTTTGGCGTTGTTTTTGGATCGCTACTTGGCATTTTGGGTAGCATTGAAAATTCCAGTTGCCATCGTCGGGATGTTCCTTTTTGCAGGACTTTACGGCATGACCATCAATATCGTTTCTTTGTTCGGTTTTATTGTCGTACTCGGTATTTTGGTCGATGATGGAGTCGTGATCGGCGAAAATATTTATCAACACGCCAAAGAAATGGGCAAACCGCCTTTGCAAGCCGCACTCGATGGGACGATGGAAATGCTAGCACCAGTTTTGCTGTCTTTATCGACGACGGTCGTTGCCTTTTCGCTCTTCTTTTTCTTACCAACCGTTCCAGGTGATTTCTTCGGAGAAATGGCATTCGTAGTGGTCGTTGTACTGCTTTTAGCGATGGTCGAAAGCTTTTTCGTCTTGCCTGCTCACTTGGCGCATTCCAAAGGATTGAGTAAAAGTTTTAAACCAACAAAATTTGAGCAACTCTTCAACAATGCCATCACTGCCTTGCGCGACCGTATTTATTTGCCTGTCGTTCAGTCATTGGTGATGAAAAGAAGATGGCTGACTTTCTTAGCATTTGGAGGTGTTTTGGCGGGGACTCTATTTTTTGCCAGTCAAGGTGGCGTTAGTTTTACTTTCTTCCCCAATCTGGATGACGATGCGGTATTTGTCGAACTAGAAATGCCTGCTGGAACTGCCAAAGAAGTGACCAAAAGTAAGCTAGAATTACTAGAACAAGCAGTTTGGGAAGTCAATGAAGACTACTCTTCTAAACGAAGCGATGGCGAAAAAGTCGTTCAATTCGTGGAGCAAATCACAGGTCCGTTAGAGAATCAAGGCAAGCTCAAAATTACTTATTTGAGTGGAGAAATCCGAGGGATTACCTCCTTTGAATTGGACAATACCATACGTGCTGCTGCACCAGATATTACAGAAGCGAAAAGTGTGGTCTATGGAATTGGGGCGAGTACAGCCGCTTTTGGTAAGCCAATTGAATATTCTTTGAATGGCTCAGATTTGCAGCAATTGCGAGCCGCTAAAGACGAACTCAAAGCAGCTATGCAAGCCTTACCTGACCTAAAAGATGTGTCTGATAATGATCGAGCAGGAGCAAAAGAACTCTATGTCGAGTTGTTGCCGAATGCAGAATTGTTGGGACTGAAACTGGCAGATGTGATGAATCAAGTGCGTTCGGGCTTTTTCGGTATCGAAGCGCAGCGATTACAACGTGGCGATAAAGAAGTGAAAGTTTGGGTGCGTTACGACGAAGCTGGTCGTGCCTCCATCGAACAATTGAAACAAATGCGCATCCGTACACCGAACGGTGGTTCGTATCCATTAGACGAAATTGCATCTCTTTCTTTTCAAGAAGCGGCACTGACCATTCAGCGATCTAGTGGACGACGCGAGATAAGGGTAGATGCGAATATCGCTGATCCTTCGGTCTCCGCACCCGCCGCCATCGCCAATATCAATGAGAATATCTTGCCACCTATTTTGGACAAATACCCTGCTGTCAACTACACTTTGGAAGGACAAAACAGAAGTTCCGCCAAAATCGGAGAAGCGGCGTCCATCGCAGGACCGATCATCCTGCTACTCATGCTAGCCCTGATCGTCTTGAACTTCAATTCCTTCTCTCAAATGTTCATCGTTTTCGGACTGTTTCCATTTGCATTGATTGGGGTCATTTGGGGACATTGGTTGCAAAGCACGGCATTGAGTATCTTCTCTATCATTGGAACGATTGCTTTGATTGGCGTCTTTGTCAATAACTCTCTCGTCCTCATCACCACTTTCAATGACAAACTCAAAAGTGGAATGGCAATCAGCGAAGCCATGCTAGAAACCTTACGCTCGCGCTTCCGCCCCATTTTGCTGACCACCATCACAACAGTCGCAGGACTCGCACCTCTGATTTTGGGCAACAGTATCGGCTCGGCTTTCCTGAAAGGACCTGCCATCGCGATTGCTTACGGCTTGAGTTTCGGCATCTTCAATGTCTTGATTCTACTGCCAGCCCTCGTACTCAGTGTCAATAAATTAAGACGCTTTAGCTATAATCTTTTCCACAAAGTTAAAGCAACGCCAGAGCAAGTAGAGCCTGCGGTGAAGCAACAGAGATTTTTGATTCAATGACGAAATTTTCAATAACGAATGTCAAATTACGAATTGAGAATGGATAATTGATAATTAGTTCCACCAGTTGAATTCAAGTAGAAGTGAGGCTTATGTCCTACTTGGCGGGTGGCTTCGAGCCTCCACTGTTCGAGGCTGAGTTGGCTTGATTAAGTATCAAAGGGATTGAGCCAGTTTGGAGGGTCTAGCGTTTTTGCACACTTTTTTGGCAATGCAAAAAGTGTGAGCCTAGCCGGCTTGAGGCGGTCTCAGACTTGAAAAAGGCAATCAGATTCTTCGAAGAATCTCATGCTTGAAAAAAGAATTTCTAAGATTTCCAGAAAATCACAAAACAACATAAAAATGAAATACAACATCATAATTTTCTTCCTCTCAATCGCAGCAAGCAATCTCTCTGCCCAATCCCTCCTAACCCTACAAACTGCCGTCAACAACGCAATCAATAATAACCTAGAGCTCAAAAGTGAGCAATTCAACACAGAGATCGACCGCAACAGCATCACTAGAGCCAATGCTGGACAGATGCCGACCATCTCTTTGAGCGCGAACTTAGAATATGGGCTTGCGCCATTCACGCAGCTGGAGCTAGGCATTCAAGGTCCGACGGGCGAAAATACCATTCAAGAATTTGATTTTACCAATTCGACGACTGGTTTGCTCGCTGCCAATGCGAACTACACGCTCTACGACGGCAAACAAGGCAAATACCGTTACGAACAATTACAAATGCAGTACGGCATCAGTCAGACGCAAGTGAAAATGATGACCGAGCGCATCATTCAGCAAACCGTCAATGCCTATATCGCCGTGGCGCGTCAGCAAAGTTTATTGGAGCTGAATACGCAGAGCATCGAACTGTCTCAGGAGCGTATCGAGCGACTAGAAGCGCAAGCGAAATATGGAACAGCTATCCGATTGCAATTGACGCAAGCGGTGGTCGATCTCAAATCAGATAGCGCGACTTACCGAACGACGGCATTGAACTTGGAGCGTGCCAAAAATGACCTGAGCGTCTTGATGGGACAAATAGCAGATGAGGACTTTAGAGTAGAAGAAAATTTCCAACTGACGCCAGATTTGGAATATGCTAGATTGAAAGCAGATTTGCTAGAAAGTAACAATGCGATTGTCTTGAATGATCGCTTGCTTCAGCTCAACGAACTCAATCTCAATTTGACGAAAACAGCTTATCAGCCTCGTGTCCAAGCATATGCAGAAGGTAATTATTTACGCACGACCGATGAAGCGAATATCTTGCTGAGCAATGAGCTGATGGGCTTCAATTTTGGGCTGCGTGCTTCTTACAATTTATTCGATGGTGGCTTGCGCAAAACGCGGGAGCAAAATGCTAAATTAGCCATTGAGCAGCAACGCAGCAGTCGAGCGCAGACAACTCTGAATTTAGAAACACAACTCAATTCTGCTTTCCTCCAATATGAAGATAGCCAAGAACAGCTCCGTATCGAAGAGTCGAATCTAGTACTCTTTGAAGAAAATTACGAGCGCGTCGCAGATAACTACAAATTGGGACAAGCCAGCGCGACCGACCTTCGTAGCGCACAACTCAATCTAAATGCTGCCAATAATCGCATCAACAATCTGCGCTATAATATTAAGCAGGCGGAAACGGCACTGTTGTATTTGAGTGGGAGACTGGTTGAGTAGCGGTGAGCCTTGAGCTATTAGCTGTTAGCCATTCAGCAAGATTCAAAATTCAGCATCTTCAGCACGAATATCTATTGGTTTTTCAGCCTGAGCTAGATAAAACTGATCAATTCATCAATTCATCAAAAAAATGAAAAAAAAAATCATCTTCTTATCAGCGTTCACCTTAATTCTCCAATTGTCCATCGCACAAAACAGTGGTAAACTGACCGTTCAAGTGGAAGGCATTGAAAAACCGACTTCTGGAGAGCTATATATTTTTCTCTTTGATGACCCTGAAAATTTTCCTGGTGATGTGGCAAATGCAGCTCAATCTGCCAAAGTAAAAGCGACCAAGGCAGGAAGTACTTATACCTTTTCCAATGTGACTTTGGGGGATTATGTCATCATGGCATTTCAGGATAGAAATAAGAATGGCGAAATGGACAGAAATCTAATCGGTTTTCCGAAAGAACCGATTGCAGTTTCCAAAATGAGGCGATTAGGTAAACCTAGTTTCAGTCGAAATAAGATCGCGTTTGTGAAATCGGGGCAGGTGGTGAATGTTACTTTGCGCAATCAGTAGGAATGATTAGCTGTTAGCATTGAGCTGTTAGCTCTGAGCCGTTAGCCATTAGCTGTTCAGCAAGATTCAAACTTCAACACTTTCAGCACGAATATATGTTGATTTCATCAACTCAATCAGGACACGACTTATCAGTTCTTCAATCCAACAACAGAAAAATATGCAAAACTCAATGATCTTCAATAAAATCGTCAAGATATTGGCGCACTACGGCATCGAAGCCAACATCATCAAACCCAACGCTTCACTTAGTAAGGATTTGGGCATGGACTCGCTTGACTATGTCGAGCTAACCATGGAAATGGAACTTGCATTTGATCTAGACATCCCAACTGATCGCTCCGAGAAAGTAGATACTGTAGAAGATTTGGTAACTTTGGTGGAGGAGTTGAAGAAGGAGCAGCTAGCAGTTTCTTAGATGTCCTTCTATGCTCTTATATGGTTCAAAAATAAGCTTGATACCTCATCATGAAACTCTTTTGGAAAAAATACCAGTTTGACTTTGTACACTCCTTCTTCGGGTGGTGGATGGCAGTGCTAGTCCTCAACTTATTGACGCTCGTACCCAATATTACTCAAGTAGAATTGGGGCACTTTTTTCTGAGTTTTATCTTCTTCGCGACACCTTTGATTGTGGTCATCAGCTTAGTATTTCTATTGACCAGTTTGGTGTTTGAGCAAGACTACTTTCGGCGATTTCCGTACGGCGGTATTTTGTTATTACGGTCGTTGATTCACTTTGGTATTTTCATCGGTATTTACTATTTGGCGCAGCGACCAGGCAGCCCGATTCAGCAAACCGAAAACTACGATAATTAACTGTTT
>JBCDHX010000062.1:0-31255 GCA_038749535.1 Bacteroidota bacterium | reverse complement strand
TGAGGAAGTCCAAGCAGGCATCACTTACTACTATCGCCTAAAGCAGGTGGATATTGATGGAACAGTAGAGTACTCAGACATTCGTTCAGCTAGATTGAACAGCGAAGAGAAAGAGTGGCGCATTTATCCGAATCCAATCGGCGCAGATCAGTTCTTACAAGTAGAGTTCTACAGCGAAGCGACAACAGTTGCTTTCTACATCATGGATATTGATGGTAAGCAAGTGATGCACGTAGAGCAAGACTTAACGACTACAGGCTGGCAACAAATACAGCTTGATGTTTCTAGCTTGCCAATTAGTACCTATACAATTGTCGATGCGCAAGGCAATTCGATGCAATTTATCAAGATATAAGAATGGTGAATAATACCAAATTCAATAATAAAGTGCGTAAGTACAAGCTAGATTATTTCGAGGCTGACTGAGGCGAAAAGCGCAGACGTAGCCGTAGTTACAGCGAGCATTTTCCCTTCAAATAGTTGGGGTATCGGGGGACTTAACTATTTGATAGCAGGTACGAAAGGATCGGTTTATATATGTAATTGGTTATTGAAATTGGTATAATACCTCGTAGGAATTAAAAAGCTCATTTGCTATAATTGCAAATGAGCTTTTTATGTTATTTGAAGTTTAATGTGTAGCTGGTTTTGGGAATCGGTATCATACCCTTCAGCAAGGTAATGTTTGGAAATATATATGAAAAAGATCTAGCATTTAGCCAATGCTGAAACTATCCATTAGCTGTATCTCGACTAAGGATTAACCTACTTGCTACTACTAAATTCAATCATTAAATGCGTAAGTAGAAGCTAGATTATTTTGAGGCTGATTGAGGCGAAAAGCGCAGAAATAGCCGTAGTTACAGCGAGCATTTTCCTTTCAAATAGTTGGGGGTTCGAGGGACTTAACTATTTGATAGCAGGCTTAAAAGAAGCAGCTTATGTACGTAATTAGTTGTTGAAATTGGTATGATTGTCTAATATATACAATTTCAAATGTTCAAAATTCACTACTTAAATTAAAAGTATAGAATATTTATTTTTGTGACATGAATTTTGCTTGCCTTCTGAAACTATAATAAATATGAGCGTTTTTGTCCATTTTTTCTAAAAAATACCCATATCAACAAATAATAACATTCAAAACACCCAAAAACCGCTCAAAAATGCTTTGTTTTACATCGCATGGAATGAAAAACAGTATTATTGAAAAGTAGTTGAAGGCATTCCTGAAATATATGTAAAGCAAAATCTCACATAAGATGGACAATTTTTTACTTTTTCGAAGTAGAAAAGTACAGATTTGGTATGTACTTTTCGCGTCATTTGGACTATACACTTTATTGAGTTGTACTTCCAAAGAAGATTCACACCACTCACTTATTTTTAATCAAAACAGTACGCAGTGGCAAGCTAGTACGCAAAACTATGATCTTGTATTTGCAGAAAAAAAGATTGTACTGAGAACAGCTCAGGGTAGTCAAAGTGCATTATTTAAGTTACAAGGAAAAACGACTTTCCCTGAAATGAAGTCAGGTGGACAGCTGATATATGAAAATGCCTTTGGTGAGTCCGATTTGATCTTCTATAATAAAGAAAGTGGGAACATTGGCTATGACCTGATTGTACCACCTAGTGCAAATGTTGAAGCAATAAAATGGAAAGTTGGTCAATCAGCTTATCTCAATACTCTGGGTGAACTGATAATTCCCACCGAAGAGGGAAAAATCAAATATTCGCAACCTATTTCCTACCAAGTTATCAAGGATGAATTAGTAAAGATAAACAGCCAATTTGCGCTGGCAGATGGAATGCTCTCTTTCGATGTAGGTCACTACGATCCTAATTATGAACTCATCATTGACCCTGAGATATCTTTCCTCCCAATGAATATGATGACGCCTGTGCACGTAGGAACAGAATCTAGTTCTTGCAATGGCTGTAATAGCCTGAATGTCAATGTACCGACAGCCAACAACGAGGATTTTTTACTGGCAGTAGTCGCCACAGATGGGAACGAGTCCATAAACACGCCCTCAGGATGGACATTACTCAATTCAGGTCAGTCTCAGGATAATGCCTCTACGCTTTACACTTTTTTCAGATTCGTAGATGGTTCGGAGCCTGCTTCTTATACATTCAATGGTTGGTCAAATGAACATGCTATTGCTTCTATTACAGCATATTCAGGAGTAGATACCAACAGTCCATTCGATGCTAGTGTGCAAGTCAGTACAGGATCTAGCAATGCCCCAGTAGCTCCTGACATCACTACTTCTACAGATAATGTCCTCGTCGTCAGAATCGTCAGCAGCGACAACAATCGAGCTCCAATGGGCATCCCAAGTGGACATACAGGACGATTAAATGCAGAAACTTCTGGAAGCAACGAAGTCTCTTTAGTTATAGCCGATGAAGAACAAGCCACAGCAGGCTCAGCGGGAACAGCAACTTTTACTTTTCCAAGCGGAAATGGTGCTGAACAGTTTAGAGCTTTGAGCATAGCTTTAGCGCCTCCTCCTTGTGCGCTAGACATTACATCAATTTTCTCTGATAACTGTAGCGGAGATGACGACAACGGCTATACCGCCGATTGGAACATCAGTATTGAAGTGAGTGGTGCGCCTGCCGATGGCATGATTTCTTACCAAAGAAATGATGAAGCCGTACAAATGCAAACACTGAATGGAACAACTGCTGATCTCAACATCACAGGCGTCCCAGCCGACGGTGGCAAATCGGACACCATCAAAGTATGGTTCACCAATGAGATGACTTGCGGCGACACGTCGATCATCACTCGCCCTGCACCTTGTCCACCAGATGTGGCAGCTTGTGTAGATGGCGGCTCTGGTATCGGTGGAAATGTCTTCGATGACTTCAATTATAGCGGCACGGACGATGGCGATATCGAACCGGGCATACAAGGCGTCAAAGTCTATATTTACGATTGCGATGGCAACCGAATCGACTCTACTTTTACAGACGCCGATGGTGATTATGCGTTTACGGATACAGGAAATGGCGGTGTTGTCAATATAGGCGAAAGCTACCGTATCGAATTTGATCTCCCCGAAAGCGTGGCTTGTTGGGCAACGCCAACCTTAGCAGGCGGAGATAATGGCACGACTATTCAATTTGCGAACGCTGGAGACTGTGCCAGCTTAGGATTGGCAGATCCAGCAGACTTTTGCGAAGAGGATCCGACCATTTCTATTTCTTGTTTCGGTAATGGCGATCCAAACGTGGATGGAGGCTCAGCTGGCACACTGGAAGCTATTGTTTCTTTTCCATACCAGGGTACTGTTTTGACCACTCCAGCACCGACCAAAGATTTACTGACTTCTGACATCGGTTCAGTTTGGGGTGCAGCTTTCGAGAAAACGACCCGAAAAATGTTCGCTGCTTCCTTCTTGAAACGACACACAGGTTTGAAGGACAACAATTTAGGAGCGATTTATGCCATAGATTACAGTGGAGGCGCAGGCAATACGACTTTAGAAACAGTCATCGACGTTCCCAATGTCGGGACATTTCCGAATCGAGGTTTGACAGGCGATGCCTTAGCCACTCAGTTGGATAGAGATGTATTTAACTTGACGTGTAAAATAGGACTTGGAGACTTAGATATATCTGCTGATGGAAATACGATTTGGACGGTCAATTTGAATACTAGAGAGTTGCTAGCAATTGATGTGACGGCGTTTAACAAAAATCCAAATGATCTGCCGACAGCAGCCGACATCACAGCTTACCCGATTCCAAATCCGCGCTGTTCCAATGGCGATTACGCGCCTTTCGGATTAGGAATTTATCAAGGTCAAGTATATGTAGGTGTCACTTGTACAGCCGAAACTTCTCAAGACAGAAACGATCTTTCAGCAACAGTTTACACCTTCAATGGCAGCTCTTTCAATCAAGTGGCGAGCTTCCCATTGACTTACAAAAGAGGAATTTTAAGAAATGATAATCCTGCAAATGGACTTCAACTTTGCGACGAATGGCAACCTTGGACGAGAGACACTACCGATTTCCTCAACTTTGGTTTCTTCAATTTCACCAATGACAATTTCCCTTGCTACGGTTCACCTTTATTGTCTGATATCGACTTCACAGATAATGGGAATATGGTGGTCGCCATCATGGACCGAACAGGACATCAACAAGGTCGTGATCAGCTAGCACCCATCGAAATTCAAACCAACCCTAATCCACTATTCAGCCTCGTAGCAGGTGGAGAAACATTGAAACTAGAAGCCACTACTCCTACTTCTTTCTTACTAGAAAACAATGCAACAGTAGCAGGCGTCACCACGGGCGGCGCCAACAATGGTCAAGGACCTGGTGGAGGTGAGTTTTTCTATCAAGATGACTTTGTAAGAGCAGATGGACTTGACCAGCATCAAGATACGGGCTTCGGAGCTTTGGCGAGATTGCGTGGTCAAGGTGAGGTCATTATCACTAGAGGTGATCCATTGAGAAATCAAAACGACTTCAATGCAGGTGGTATTTCTTGGATGAGTTCAACGACTGGCGAAATCAATCGAGCCAACAACTATCGCATTTACAGCTCTCAAGACAACGCCCTATTTGGAAAATCCAATGGATTAGGTGATCTAGAATTTCTTTGCGAGGCTGCGCCAATTGAAATTGGGAACTATGTTTGGGAAGATTTGGATAGAGATGGATTGCAAGATGGTTGTGAGCCAGGCATCGAAGGATTGATCGTTCAACTGTATGACCGAAATGGCAATCTGGTCGCTCAAGACACTACCGACGAAAACGGTCAATATTACTTCAATCCAAGCAATGTCGATACCACTGGCATCAATGTCGATGGAGCAGGCATGTCCACACCAAATAATGGAATGTTCACTGGCATCTCACCTGAAACAGACTATTTCGTCGTATTCGGTGATGGACAAACAACAGATGGACAACCGACTTTGGAGGGTCAGATTTACGACTTCACCGTTACAGATGCAACTGATCCAAATAGTGACCTAGATGACGAAATAGACTCTGACGCAAACGGCAACGATTTGACTTCTGATGCAGATGAGCCAGCAGGTATTCCTGATGGATTGGGCTTCATTCCAGTCACTTCACCACCTGCTGGTAATGTCAATCACAGCTTAGATGTCGGATTAGCACCTGAATTGTTGGGTTCTATCGGCAACTACGTTTGGGTGGATGAAGACAGTGACGGCTTCCAAGATGAAGGCGAGCGCGGTATTCCAAATGTTCGTGTCATTTTGAGAGACCAAGATGGCAATCAGCTAGACGTCACTTACACAGATGCCAATGGTAACTATCTCTTCAACGATCTACCGTCGGGTGATTATTTTGTAGATATTGATGAGACTTCATTGCCAAACGGACTGACACAGACGAGTATCTTCACCAATAACGTAGATGGAGACGATGCAGATAATGTAGCTGATGATGGTGACTTAGGCAACCAAGACCATTCTGGCAATGGGTATGCCATTACATTAGACGCAGGCGAAGAAAACTTGACCGCCGACTTCGGTTACAACTTCAATCCGACAAATGACGTCAACGATCCAACTGGCTCACCAACTGCCACTCTAGGCGACAGAATTTGGGTAGATTCAGACGGCGATGGTGTACAAGATCCGAATGAAGTTGGTGTTTCGGGAGTAGAAGTGACGCTAACAGGTGCAGGTCCTGATGGCATATTTGGTACGCCAGATGATCTAATCTTGACGACCACTACAGACGAAAATGGTTACTACATTTTCAACAATCTGCCACCAGGTGCTTATGTGACCGAAGTAACGGACGATACAGGAGCTAGTCATCCTATTTTGGGAGGCGATTTCAACCAAACTGGCGATCCAGATGACTTTGGTGGACTAGCCATGATGCCCGACAATCGACAAACTACACCAGTTGTTCTCGGACCTGGCGATGTCTATCTCAACGCCGACTATGGCTATCAGCCAGGTGCAGGTGCAGCAGTAGGAAGCATCGGAAATACGATATGGCTAGATGCAGATGCAGACGGCAACGGACCAGATGATGGCGATCCACTCGGCGATGGTGACAATGGAACAGGCGTCGGAAACGACAACAATGAAAACCCAATCGAAGGTGTCAGCGTCACTTTGATCGCAGATGAAAATGGCAACGGCGTTTGGGACGATGGAGAACCGATCATCGCTACCGACGTGACAGACGAAAACGGCAACTATCTCTTCGAGGGCTTACCGTTAGACGATGGTGATGGCGATGCAGACTATATCATTTGGGTTAATGACATCGATAATGTTTTGGATGGACTAGAAGCCACTTTCGATGAAGATGGAGGTGCTGGTATGGACGCGACAGGAGTGGGTGATGATGCAAGTGCAGTCGGTGGCATGAGTGCAGTTGCGTTGAGCGCAGGCACACCAGACGACCGCGATCAAGACTTTGGTTATACACCTGAAGGGAATGAGCCTGGCGATGGCTTCATCGGAAATTACGTTTGGTTCGATGGTGATGGCAACGATAATGGACCCAGTGATGCAGACGCTGATGGCGATAGCGGTATAGAAGGCGTTGTTTTAGAATTGTTGAATGCGAACGGACAAGTCATAGCGACTACAACGACTGATGAAAATGGATTTTACCTCTTCGGCGGACTCGATGTAGATGCAGACGGAGAACTCTACAAAGTCCAAATCGCGAGTAGTAACTTCGATATGGGCGGTGTGCTAGAAGGGCTAGAAAGTTCTTTCGAGCCAGATGGCGACAATGATAATGAAGGTGATTTTGTCACTCTGACCACCGCCAATCCTGGCAACTTAGATCAAGACTTTGGCTTCACAGGCGATGATGACAACACGCTCGGAAGTATCGGCGATTTAATCTGGAATGACAAAGACGCAGACGGCATTTTTGAACCAAACGGACGCGATGGAATAGCAGGCACACCTGATGACGAGTTACCATTTGCAGGCGTCACGCTAGACTTGTACCGTGACTTAAATGGAGATGGAATTATCAATCCAGGCGAACCAAAAATCGGCACACAAATTACAGACGCCAATGGTAATTACTTGTTTGACAATCTACCACTTGGTGATTACATTGTCGATGTGACCGATACAAATGGTGTGTTAGCAGGCTATTCACAATCGCTCAGCGACAATCAACTGTCAGATACAGGCAGCGGTAATGATGCGATGGACAATGCTAAAACAGATGCTTTTGCAGTCACCATTGATGCTGCTATTCCTGACAATAGAAATGTGGACTTTGGCTACTACAAAGATGGAGCAGCCGTAGGGAACTATGTTTGGTTTGACTCGAATAAAGATGGACTACAAAACGATGGAGAAACAGGTATTAATGGCGTTGTAGTTCAGTTAGATATTGAATATCCTGATGGGACGATGATCACCGTGTTTGATACCACGCGTAACGACGCCAACGGCAATCCAGGTTTCTACAACTTCGAGAATTTATTGCTAGACGAAGATTATGCGATGGGCGCAGGCATGAATGGTGACGATCCAAATGGTGTTGATCCAAGTGGCACAAATACACCAAAATTTGTCATCTCCGTCGATCCAGATCAGGATGCCATTGAAGATAGAGATGGCATCCCAACTATCGCAGATGTCAATAGTAACGGCAACGATCTCACCGATTCAGATGATTTTGATGGGGTGTTAGCTATTCCAATTGTCGGAAGTACAGATACTTCTGCTCAAGACCCTGCAACAGACGAAAATCCAATTGCGAGTTATGACTTTGGTATTATCGAAGAAGAGTTAGGCAGCATTGGCAATTATATCTGGCTAGACGAAGACAGCGATGGCTTGCAAGACGAAGGAGAGCGCGGTATTCCGAACGTTCGAGTATTTTTAAAAGATGGAGACGGGAATATTATCGCCTCTACTTATACCGATGCAGATGGTAAATACCTTTTCACCGATTTGCCAGCAGGTGATTATTTTGTAGATGTAGATGAAATCAATCTACCTATCGATGTCATTCAAACCAACATTTTTACGAATAATGTAGATGGCGATGACGCGGATAACGTAGCAGACGACGGTGACCTTGGCAACAAAGATCATAGTGGAGACGGCTATGCGATTACACTCGATCCTGGCGAAGAAAACCTCACCGCTGACTTTGGTTACAATTACAATTCTACCGACAATGTCAATGGTAACACGGGTTTAGCAGCTCTAGGTGATCGTGTTTGGATAGACAGTGATGGTGATGGTGTTCAAGACCCAAATGAAGTAGGCGTAGGTGGAATAGAAATCACCCTGACAGGTGCAGGACCTGATGGTATTTTTGGTAATGGAGATGATGTGACGCAGACGACTACTACCGATGACAATGGCTACTACATTTTCACTGATTTAGTGCCAGGTGCTTATGTCACCGAAGTAACAGACGATACAGATGCGACCCACGAAATATTGGGAGCAGATTATGAGCAAACAGGCGACCCAGATCACTTTGGCGTTAGCGAAGCTGACAATGATGACGACAACGTAGAAAACGACAATCAAGTCACCAATCCTATCGTGCTAGGACCAGGCGATGTCTATCTCAATGCGGACTATGGCTATCAACCACAAGCGAACGCGCCATTGGGAAGTATCGGAAATACCATCTGGCTGGATGCTGATGCAGACGGCAATGGACCTGCTGATAATGATCTAATGGGCGGCGATGGCGACAATGGTGTAGGTGCAGAAGATGACAATAACGAAGAGCCCATCGCAGGCGTCAGTGTAGCATTGATCGTCGATAACAATGGCAACGGTGTTTACGATGTAGGCGACCTCATCGTAGCGACAGATGTCACCGACGAAAACGGTAATTACCTATTCGAAGCACTACCAATAGCAGACTTGGACGGCGACCCAGTCAATTATCTCGTTTGGGTCAATGACACGGATAATGTATTGGACGGTTTGGAAAGTACTTTCGATGAAGATAATCAAGCTGCCGATGTACCTGATGCAACAGGATTGATGGACGATGCTGCTCTGGTCGGTGGAATGAGCGCCATCACTCTGAGTGCCGCCATGCCAGACAATCGCGATCAAGACTTTGGTTTCACACCAATCGGTCATGATCCAGATGATGGCTTTATCGGCAACTACGTCTGGTTTGATACAGACGGTAATGATTCAGGACAAGTTGATGCAGAAGCGGACATGGATAGCGGTATTGAGGGTGTTCTCATTGAATTATTGGATGCCAATGGCAACGTCATCAGAACGACAACAACAGACGAAAATGGATTCTATCTTTTCGGAGGACTCGATGTAGATGCAGACGGAGAAATGTATCAAGTCCGCATCGCAAGCAGCAACTTCATGATGGGTGGTGTGCTAGAAGGTCTGGAGAGTTCCTTTGAGCCAGATGGAGACAATGACAACGAAGGTGATCTAGTCACTCTGACCACAGCTATGCCTGGCAATCTAGATCAAGACTTTGGCTTCACAGGAGACGATGACAATACGTTGGGTAGCGTTGGCAACTTGGTCTGGAATGACAAAGACGCCGATGGTGTGTACGAGCCAAATGGACGAGATGGTATTCCAGGCACACCTGACGACGAACTGCCATTTGAAGGGGTCACGCTCGACCTTTACCGCGATCTCAACGGAGATGGCATCATCAATCCTGGCGAGCCTAAAATTGGTACACAAACTACTGATACCAATGGCAATTACCTCTTCGACAACCTGCCACTCGGTGACTATATCGTCGATGTAACGGACGAAAATGATGTATTAGCAGGCTATTGGCAGTCCATTAGTCCGAATCAATCACCTACTTCAAGCGGTGGCGATGATGCGATGGACAACTCAAAAGTAGATGCTTTTGCGGTCACTATCAATACAGCTATTCCTGACAATAGAAACGTTGACTTTGGGTACTATAAGGATGGAGCAGCCGTGGGTAACTACGTTTGGAATGATTTGAATGCCAACGGATTGCAAGACGATGGAGAGCCAGGCATCAACGGAGTAGAAGTGACCATGATGATCGAATATCCAGATGGAACAATAGTGACATTGGTGACGACGACGCGTACTGAAAATGGCAAAATGGGCTTCTATGAGTTCCCGAACCTATTACTAGATGAAGACTACGCGATGGGTGCAGGAAATGCAGAAGACGATCCAAGCGGTGTAAACGCAACGGCTACCATGCCGAAATTTACCATCAGCATCAACACAGTTGGTCAAGATGGAGCAGGACAACCACTTGATGGACTAGCTCCAACGGCAGCAGATGTTAGCGGAGGCGGTCAGCAACCAAGCGATTCCGAATCCATCTCAGGTGTCAATGCCACTCCTGTCCAAGGTAGCGAAAACACTACACCGAACGCAGACGAAACACTAGAAGCAGACGAAGCTCAATATGACTTTGGCTTCACTGATGCGTTAGTGGGCATAGGCGGTACAGTTTGGGAGGATCAAGGCATCGGTGGTGGTACACAAAACGACGGGACACAAGATGGCGGAGAGCCAGGTATCGGTGGTGTGCTCATTGAATTACTCAACGACATGGGCATGGTCGTAGCAACGACTCGTACCAATGTGGACGGAACGTATCTCTTTGAAGGGCTACAGCCGGGTGATTATAGAGTTCGCATTCCTGTGAGCAACTTTGGGGGACCACTGAGCGGACTACCCTTCTCTTCCGTACCGACCAACCGTATCGACAACGACGATACCGACAACAACGATGACGGACGGCAGTTCTTCGCCAATGGTGAGACAATCTCCTCGGTCTTTACCTTGACAGTAGGTGGTGAGCCATCCGGCACAGACGAGAT
Source organism: Bacteroidota bacterium (assembly GCA_038749535.1). Taxonomy (GTDB): domain Bacteria; phylum Bacteroidota; class Bacteroidia; order Chitinophagales; family Saprospiraceae; genus JAAUTG01. Next base: position 20,427 of record JBCDHX010000062.1, on the reverse strand, counting down.
ACGAACACCACAACAAGACGGTACAGATGGCAGTACACGAGATGTGAATACCAATACGACCATAGACTTTGGTTTCCAAGATCAGGTATTGCCGGTAGAGCTACTGTACTTCGATGCCAAAGCCGATCAAGATCACATCGACTTGACATGGGCAACGGCAAGCGAGATAGACAACAATCACTTTGATTTAGAGCGATCAGAAGATGCGAAGAGCTTCAAAGCAATAGCAAGAATCGAAGGGCAAGGCACAACATTACAGACGAGTGAGTATACCTATGCGGACAAAGAAGTCCAAAGTGGCATCACGTACTACTATCGCTTGAAGCAAGTGGACTTAGATGGCACAACTGAATACTCAGACGTCGTCACTGCACAACTGAGCGAAGACGGAAAAGAGTGGACATTGTATCCCAATCCAGTAGGAGAGCAGCAGCAGCTACAAGTCGAGTTGTATAGCGAAACGGAACGCATTGATCTATATGTGATGGATGCACTAGGCAAACGAGTACTACAAGTGACGCAAGAAGTGACGAACAAAGGATGGCAGCAAGTCAATATTGATGTTAGCAGTTTACCGGCAGGGACTTATCTGCTTTTGGATACCAAAGGCAATCAACAAACATTTGTGAAGACAAAATAGATCGTGTAAAATTGCTTTAATGCAGATGACCTCTTGTCCTGACTTGGATGAGGGGTCTTTTTTACGGCGGTGAGTGATGGTCAACTTTATCAAAGTAGCCTCAAGATTGCCACCGATCTTATCAGCGGTTATTCATGGTTGAGAGCTCGCGCTTTCTGAGTGTTCTCAATTGATCAAAAATAGTCCTACGAAAAACGCTAATTGCCACTCTTCCACAGACGCAACAACAACACCTCAATACCCAAGAAAATCAACGCCAAAATCAAACACCACCGCCAGAGAATCTTTCCTCGACTGCGCTCTCCGATCAATTGCTCAAAATTTGCCTCCGCTGCTTCATCCAATACCGTCATGCGCTCGCCAACTTGACGTGCTAAATCATCCGCACTGAAGTAAGTGAGATTTGACTCTTGGCGGTCGTAATTAAAAGCGTATTGATGTAGTGTTTCGTTTGCTTCGAGCGACAAACTGTAGATGCCATCCGCTTCGATCTGATTGTTGACATTCAAAACAACTTTGGAGCGAGCAATGCGCTGTTCCGGGATAAATTCTTTAGATGCGTTGCGCAACTGATAGATTTGCTCGCCTTGTGTCACTCGATGCTCTGCTTCCAAAACGCGATCCTGCCCGATGGTGTAAGCAATTTTGGGCGCTTCTCCGGCAGAGATTGCCATTTTGAAAATCATAGGGACAAAGATTTCGCCATTGCGGACAAGATCGTTAAGTTCTTCGTTGAGCGGTGCAGCGGAAAGGTACAAATTGCCTTGTCCTACTTGATATTTGGTCAGATAAGGGCTACCATCGCGATAGACAAGCAGTGTTTCTTGACCGCGTGTGCTGAAACTGCTCAGGCGATAATTGGCTTGCGAGACAGGTAGCTTGAGGTTGTTATTGGTATTTTCAAAAACATCATTGAAAATAAACTCATCCGTATTGATGCTACCGACGACACGCTGCTGCGGCTGATAGTCGCGCAGCTCATCCGCTGGGAAAGTGCGCAAAAACTGATTGTAACTGCCTGTATTGGCATTAGCACTTGGGAAAATCAAGACGTTGCCGCCATTGTTGACGTATTGATTCAGTTCCAAGGATAGACCGGAAGAGATCGTGGTCAGATCATTCAGAATAATCAATTGATAAGTAGAAAAGCTGGAATAATCCAGTCCTTGACTCGACTGATTGTCCAAATCGAAATACGGATTGTTCGCAAAAGCTGCCGTCACATATCGACTTGGTACACTTTCATAAATAGACAGCATATTGACTTTTTCTGCCACCTGAAAAGTCAGAAAATAGCGGTCGTCGAAAGTGATCGGATAGTCCGTAATATTGAGGGTCGCTTGCTGCCATCCAGTACGCAAAATAGTCACTTGTGCAGTGTCGATGATGGCTTCGCCTGCCGGAATACTCAGACTCCCTATGGGTTGCTCTTGTCCTCCATAGTTCATCGATAGTCGGATGTTTTCGGCGTCTTCATTGCCCCAGTTTCTTACTTTGATGAGCAATGGATTGGTCTGATTGATGACTTGTACAGGCGACTCGAACCAGGCGGAGTCGATGCTGATGTTGTTTTCCTGAACGGCTTGCAGTGGAATCAAATTGACTTGCAGACTTGTGTCTTGCCAGTTGGAAAGATCGGCTGAAGTATTCTGCTGAAAATCAGAGACTTGATAAGCGACCAGATTCTCTAAATCGCTCGTTTGCAATACTTGTCGCTGTCGTTCCAAAACTTCATCTAGTGCGCGTACACTCGGTCGGATGGCAATTTCATCGACTATTGCCAGTGCATCTTCCTGACTCAATAGCCGCTGATGTCGCCCTTCGAAGTCATTGGTCAATACTTGAAAACGATCATTTTCAGCATAGGCAGCGATGATTTCTTTGGCGCGTCGTTTGGCACGTTCCAGAAGTGGAATGTCTTCACTCAGCGACTCCATACTAAACGAGTTATCGACATAAACACTCACTGCTTTTTGACCTTGTTGCGCTTCGTCGCTGGTTGGAATAAAAGGTTGCGCAAACGCAAAAATCAAAAATGCCAGTGCCAGTAGCCGCATCAGCAGCACCAGTAGATTGCGTAACCTAGAACGCGCGCTACTTTCTTCCTTCACTTCTTTCAAAAAGCGCACATTGGTGAAATATACTTTCTTGAAGCGGCGAAAATAGAATAGGTGTATAATGATCGGAATAGACAAGGCGAGTAGTGCCCACAAAAATCCGGGAAATAGAAATTGCATATAGTATTGATCTGGCGGCTTATCGGTACGCTAAAAAATATGATGCCGACTTTAACAGACGTTAGTCAGCTCAATCTGGCTTTGTTCAAATGACGAAGATAGGTAAAAAGAGTGTACAACGATTCTTGTGAAATTGTTGCTAAGAAACATTAATGTACGTGCTAAAAATTTGTCAAAGCACGAATGATCTGAGAAAAGGAAAGAAGAGGGCAAAAAAAAGTCTGTCCCATAGGTGGGACAGACACATCAAAACAAAACGAAAAACCAACTTTAAACAAGTCTTTGGGTTGATTGGGATACTTGTTAAACTACATGTCGAGGAAATAAGTTACGACCTCGGCTGTTAAAAAAACATTAAGAAAACAGTGCTTTTTTTTAGGTTTCCCTTTCAACGCGCAAAACTAGGAATTGTTTGTTGTTTTCCTAGAAAAACGGACGCTCTTTAGCTATCGGAATTTCTAATCTTTGTAACTGCTTCGGAGAAACATCGCTCCTTTGTTTTTCTATATCTTTGATGGCTCAGTTTCAAAAAGTCACTTCTTTTTGAGAAAAAGACAATCGACTGGGACACATTTTTATTTATATTTTCTTACAATAGATTGATTTACAGTGTATTATATAATTTAAGTAGAGCTGTAAATTTTATCATTTTTCAGAAAAACTAAGCAAACACATGGCAACATTGAATTTTGGTGGCGTAGAAGAACAGGTCGTCACCCGAGAAGAATTTCCTTTGGCGAAGGCGATCGACATACTCAAAGACGAAACGATTGCCATTATCGGATACGGTGTTCAGGGACCTGGACAGTCTTTGAATTTGAGAGACAATGGGTTTAATGTCATTGTCGGGCAGCGCAGTCCTTCCAAATCTTGGGACAAAGCAGTAAAAGATGGCTGGGTGCCGGGCGAGACGCTATTTTCTATCGAAGAAGCCTGCGAGCGAGCGACGATCATTCAATATCTGTTATCCGATGCCGCACAAATTGCATTGTGGCCGACGATCAAAAAATATTTGACACCTGGAAAGGCATTGTATTTCTCTCATGGTTTCGGAATTACGTACAAAGAGCGCACCGGAATCGTGCCACCTAGCGATGTAGATGTCATCTTGGTGGCGCCGAAAGGCTCAGGTACGAGTCTACGCCGTTTATTTGTCGCCGGACGTGGTTTGAACTCTAGCTATGCCATCTTTCAGGATGCGACAGGTCGTGCGCTGGAGCGTGTGACAGCTTTGGGGATCGGTGTTGGTTCTGGTTATTTGTTTGAGACCAATTTCAAAAAAGAAGTATTCAGCGACTTGACGGGAGAGCGCGGAACGTTGATGGGGGCGATTCAGGGTTTATTTGCTGCCCAATATGACCTACTGAGGAGCAAAGGACACTCGCCTTCGGAAGCATTCAATGAAACTGTAGAAGAAGCGACGCAGTCCTTGTATCCACTGATCGCCGAAAACGGCATGGACTGGATGTATGCCAATTGCTCAACAACGGCTCAGCGAGGTGCGCTGGACTGGTGGAAGAAATTCCGAGATGCAACCGCTCCGGTCTTTGAAGAACTATACGAAAGCGTAGCCAGCGGCAACGAAGCGCAGCTGTCTATCGACTCCAATAGTCAGTCGGATTATCGCGTCAAACTAGAAGAAGAGCTACGCGAACTACGTGAAAGTGAAATGTGGCAAGCCGGACGTGCCGTTCGTTCGTTGCGACCTGAAAATACGCCTGTGAAGGAAGCTGTGGAGGCTTAGTTCTCTTGCTTCACCAATCTATGAATCGTCTCCCAAACCAGAGGCGATTCATAGCCTTTATTGATGGCATAGACTGCCAATTTTTGTTTTTCTTGGTAGATATTATCCACTTTTAACAGCCGCCTTTTCTTCTGTAAGAGCTGCTCCAGCGTTTTCTGATAATCCTCCTCCTCTATTTCTTCCATCGCTTTTTTGAGGCAGTAAGCTGAGATCTGTTTTTGCTTTAAGTGCTGCCGGATTTTGAAGCGTCCCCATTTTTTGTGCCGAAATTTTCCTCTCGCATACGCCCGCGCAAATCGCTCTTCGTCCAGAAATTTATCGACGATCAAGTCTGCCACGATTTCCTCCAGATCATCGCCATAAATGCCCAAGTCCAGTAGCTTCTTGCGCACTTCCTGATGACAGCGATCTTGGTAAGCACAGTAAGCCTGCAATTTCTTTAAGGCAACTTCCTTACTGATGTATTTTTGTGGTTTTTTCTGCAATGCAATAAATTTAATACGGAGTTCATCAAAAATTGTCATTTAGACTACCTCTATTCCTGATTTCATACCTATATTGAGTACTTCAATAATATGTTGTTGCTTTCTTTATAAGCAAATTGACAACACACTAAAGCTAATAACTAACAACTTAACTATCAAACATTATGGAAGGGTTAGAAAATTTTGATTTATCACCGATTATTGAAAAAGTTGTGCTCTACGTACCTAAAATCATCGGAGCATTGGTTGTTCTCATAATCGGATTTTGGTTAGCTGGAAAACTCTCCGGCGTCGTCAAAAAATCGTTATCTAAGCAAAAAATTGATCCGTCTGTCCAGTCTTTTTTAGGTTCTATCATAAGCATAGGCTTGAAAATCATGGTATTGCTTGCAGCAGCGCGGATGTTCGGAATAGAAACGACATCTTTCTTAGCTGTTTTGGGTGCTATGGCATTCGCTGTGGGACTTGCTTTGCAGGGCACATTGGGGCATTTCGCAAGTGGTGTGCTACTACTTGTCTTTAAACCTTACAAAGTGGGTGATCTAGTCACCATAGGTGGTGGCGAAACTGGAACTGTCGTCGAGATACAGATTTTCAATACCATTCTGCAAACTTTAGATAATAAGCGCATTATCGTTCCTAACGGCGTCGTCACTGGCAACATCATGACCAATATTTCCGGTCAGGGCGTGATCGGGGTGGAGCTGACATTCGGGATCGGATATGGCGATGATATAGATAAAGCAAGACAAATCATACTAGAAGTCGGTGAGTCCTGTGAGTGGATACTAAAAGAACCAGCTCAAGGGGTTGTCGTTGCTTCACTAGGTGATAGCTCCGTCAACCTAGCGACTCGACCATTCTGTAAAAGTGCTAATTACTGGAGTACATTTTTCTATATGCAAGAAAATGTGAAAAAACAATTTGATGCGCAAGGCATTAGTATTCCGTTTCCACAGATGGATGTGCATTTGGATAAAGGTGCTTAGATAGGCTGATTGAATTGAAAAAGGGAGAATTACAAAACGTGGTTCTCCCTTTTTTGCATCCTATTGTTTTTTCCTGTAAGTTTGCATTCCGCTTGAAAGTTGAGTGGATAATAATTGAAATTTCGGTCCCATAGCTCAGTTGGTTAGAGCATCTGACTCATTGGCGATTTATTAATTAATTGCTGGTGCCTCTTACGGGAAACGGTAAGATGAGCAGGGGGTTAACTCAGGGAAACCTGCTTCCGACAAAATCGGAATGGCAATCCTGAGCCAAGCCTAGTGAGTGTCGTAACAGTAGCTAGGAAGGTGCAGAGACTAGAAGGTGAGGAGACAAACCAATAAGCCTTCCACGAACGCCCCCCACCTACGTTATCCGTCTCAGGCGGAGGATACGGTGATGATATAGTCCTACCCTATAGCGAAAGCTGTAGAAGGTGAATCAGAGGGTCCATGGTTCGAGCCCATGTGGGACCACATTTTAGAGTAAAGCCTTGTTAATCAGTGTATTAGCAAGGCTTTTTTATTTTAGATAGATGAGGAAATCGACTTTAACTGCCCATCATTCTTAGAGGCTACATTCACTCTGTTGGCGATACAAACGACAAGCCTACTCTCAAAATTAACCCTCGATCCAGAGCTTCTCCCAATGTATAACCTGTTGTTTTATAGCCTACATCTGCTCTCATCTGCAAGGCTTGCGTCAGCGGCAGTCGTAAATGCCCAATCACTCGACCACCCAAACCATCTCGTGTCACAATTTCACTGTCTGCACCAGCTCTTCCAATTCGTGAACTTGGTTGCTGCCAAAGATCAAGGGTCGCCCCGACTTGCAGTTTCTTGCTAGGCAGCTGCAACCATTGCCCGCCGATGCCCCAAAAGTTCTCGAAGCGGTTGTCGCCATGCCGAAAAGTGGTGTGCCACATGGTGCGTTGTGTACGAAAAGAATTGACGAGCTGAAATTCGCCGCCAAAGGGGGTGAGATTGAATTGTACAGTAGGTAGCCAATCGACGTTGCCGAGATGTAGCGTGGGAAGTGTCATCTCTTCTTCTGCATTGATGAGGTATTTGAGATAGGCGATGCCGGCGATATAGGAGTAGGGGTCTAGGAGGTTGATGAGGGTATGGCGTGCGGCATCGTCAATAATACTTTGTCCATCTGCGTTTTCTCGTTCTTTCAAGAAAATAGCGTAAGCCACTACATCTCCTCTTTCCTCCAGATATTTAGTCCGAAGAATGTATCTAGTTAGATCGTGCCTAGTCATGCCATATAAAAGTGTGGAAGAATAACTGATGGTATTAGTGGTCCACCAATAGTCTCTGATCGTATTGGCAAAAACAGTATTACTTTCAGAGCCACCAAATGACATAGTAGAGTGTTCATCTAGATAGATATCGCGTAAACTTCTTCCTCTACTTGCAAACCCACCACCTTTTGAATAAGGAGGTCCTACTAAAATGTTATAGCTGTTTCTCTCAAATCCAAATTCCCGATAACGATAACCGTGTCCGAACACTTCATGTTGAAACAAAACGGCGAAATAATCAATCTGGAAGTCAACCAAAACCGTCTTCCCCAGCCGATACCCAATACCCAATGCCTTTCCTTTCTTAGTTGACTCATCCCAATAACTGTGTTTCAAGTAGCGATCTTTAAAAGCATAAGTTGCAGCGTGCAAGGTGTATAAGTTCTCCGCACTTGTTATTGCTGAACCGTAGCGATCCCAAAGCAGTGAGTAACTGTCTTGACTTTGAGCAGATGTAAAATAGAAAAGAGAAAAAACGAAGAGCGTAAATATGGATTTCATCTGTCTATTTTTATTTTCTCTGATGATCGATGGACGATTCATAAATATGGTTTTTGCTAAAATAAGAAATCATACAACAGCCGACTTCGCTTCGCTGTTAAATAAGTTGTACACCTATGATTTAAAATTGAAAACAAACAATGAAAAAATTCCTGCTGCGCTTCCTTCTCATTATTGGTATTTTCTTCGCTGTCGTTTTTGGTGGTTTGGCGATTATATTAAGCTTTTTTGAAGATACAGTCAGTCGAAAAGTAGTCGAAAGCATCAATAATAATCTGACCTCTGAATTGCGAATCGAAGACGTCGATTTGACCCTATTTCGCTCCTTTCCTAGTGCGTCCATCAACTTGCGACAAACCATTTTGGAAGACATCAATGGTGACGCTTTGCTAGAAGCAGAGAATGTAGGTTTTCAGTTCAAAGTATTGAGTCTGTTGGGCGAAAGCATCAAAATCACGACTGTTTTGATTGAAAATGGTGCGCTAGTGGTGCGCTACGATAAAAATGGCAATGCCAATTATGACGTTTTCAGAAGTGATGAATTGGCAGACAATGAGCAAGCTGAAGATGCCGAGAGTAGCAGCGATTTAGCGATTAGTTTGGAAGAAGCCATTTTGAGAAACATTGAATTCATCTACGAGAATGAGCAGAGCGATCAATATGCCTACATCGTGCTAGATGAAGCCGACTTTACTGGCGAATTTGGTAACAATCAATTTGAACTCATCAGTGAAGCCGATTTCCAGACGCGGTTCGTGGAGTATGGAGAAGATCGTTTTCTATCAGATCGTCACGTTTATTATAATGCTGATATTTTGGTCAATTTGGACGAAGGTTTGTACGAACTGAAAAAAGTGCAGGTCGGTGTAGAAGAGAATGCCTTTGACTTGAGTGGACGAGTGGCTACGACTGACGATTTTACCGACTTTAATGTCTTAATCAAAAACGAAGAAGGCGATCTCGGAGGTGTATTGCAGCTACTTCCAGCAAGCTATGCAGCTTATCTTCAAGGTTTTAAAAGTAAAGGGCAATACTACTTTGATGCTTTAGTTGATGGTCGACTGAGCCAAACTGAAAATCCGATCTTAGAGGTCAAATTTGGCTTGGAGGAAGGTAGAATCAGTAGCCCGCGACTGAAAGATGACTTCCGCGATGTATCTTTTGATGCCGTCTTTTCCAATGGCGACCGACAGCGCAACAGCACTGCCCGATTTGAAATGCCACGCATGAAAGGTTATTTCGACAATGAACTCGTCGAACTCAAACTCAATGCCTACAATTTCGACGATCCGTCTATTGATTTTGCGCTCAATGGAACGCTGCCATTAGATGCTGTCTATGGACTATTTGGGCGCGAAAACATCACGGGCGGTAGTGGAGAAGTGGAAGTCAAAGATCTAGAAGTGCGCGGCAAACTGAGTGATATGCAGCAATCCAATCGCATAGATCGCGTCGAGGCTAGTGGATTACTTCAGTTTGATGATGCGCGACTAGATTTCATAGAAGATCGAGTGACCATTGACCGAGGTGATATTTTGCTGGAAGGCAATAGTATCGTGATGAAAGAAATCAAGATCGAAGGGGCAGGCAGTGAGATTTATTTGGACGGTTCTTGCTACAATTTGATTCCGGTTTTATTTGCCGATTCTTTGAACTCCAAACGCGCAGAACTAGAATTTGAAGCCAACCTCAATGCGCCCGAAATGGACTTAGATCGCTTGATCGCTTTGACGACGACTTCTGTGGAGGAAGAAGATGTGACAGAAGAAGTTTATGATTCCATTCAAGTCGCTGGAGCGCAGCAGCGAGAGCAGTTTACGCAGTTTCTGAAAGGCTCTTTTAATGCTAACATTGAAGAATTTAACTACGAAAAAGTAGAAGGCGAGGACTTCAAAGGTCGCTTGCAATTTGACAATAATGAACTTTCCATCGTCGGAAATACAAAAGCCATGGAAGGTAGTTTTGATCTATCTGGTACGATGTATTTTGAGCAGCAGCCACGACTGAAAGCTAAACTGATTGCCAAAAATATTGACGCTTATGAGTTCTTTCATCAGTCCGAAAACTTTGGGCAAGACATACTGACCGACCAAAATATCCGTGGCACGATGAATACCAATATGGTTGTCTACGCTTTTTGGGATGAGCAAATGAACTTTGATTATGAGCGACTGCGCGTTTTGGCAGGCATTGGCATAGAAGAAGGTGAGCTGAATGATTTTGAGTTATTTGAGTCCTTCTCCACCTTTATCAAAATGAAAGATTTGGAGCGAGTGCGCTTTCAGGATATGCAAAATTGGTTGGAGATCAACAATGAACGTATCTATATTCCGGTCATGTTCATCCAGACCAATGCCATCAATTTGACCCTCAATGGAGAGTACACTTTCGACTATGCCTACGACTTCAATATCCGTGTCAATGCCGGACAAGTCGCCGCTAATCGACTCAAACGCCATGACCCCGATTTGGTCGCCTTGCCTGCCAAGCGCAAAGGCTTTTTCAATCTCTATTACAAAGTGACGGGACAGGACGACGCTTTCGATTATGAAATGGCGAATAAAGAAGTCAAGCGCGATTTCGAGCGCAGCGAACGCCGCAAAAATCAAATCCGCGAGAGCCTACTCGCCGAATTTCAGAACATTGTGCTCATCCGTGAGCCACAAGACTGGGGAGACGACGTCAAATATGAAAATGCGACGCCAGAGGAGTTGGAATTTTTGTTTGAGGAGGGTTTGCAGGGAGGACAGCGATAGAGACTACACCGAGAGTGGTTGTTTGACTGTATCTGCTGCTGAAATTTTTCCTTCTAAATCATTTTTGATTTTATGCTCTAGTTCTTTAGCATATAATTGCCACCAATAATGAGCAGGAATCATGTCTCCGCTATGCTTTTCTAAACGGTGCATCAGCTCTGCATTGGGATTTTCTTTATTGTTCAATACACGACTGAGCTTAGTGGGATGAATACTAAGGTTCTCTGCAATTACTTTATTGCTACGTGTTGATATTTTGATATAGCGGCGGAGTTGATTGGCGAAACTAAAACGCTCATCATAGAGCTTATTACCATTCAAATAGTATTTGACCTGAACTTGCATTTGCATCAACTGACCTTTCAGAATTTGCTCGGGCGTTCTATTTTTGAGTTGTTCTAAGCGAAGTTTTCTAAACTCTTCTTCTGCCTTTTTTTGCTCTTCTTCAGGTAATATTGCATTAAATAAATAGCCTTCTACAACTTCTTCATCAGTCAGTTTCTTTCTCAACTCTTTATAGATGTCTTCATTTGTTTTCATCGGGTGGGTGTTTTAGGATTAATTTATCTGCAAGGCTATAAAATTCTAATCTTATACACCGGAAGAAGCTTCGGGTATTGCAATCAGACCAGCAGTTTCAAACATTTCTTTTACATCGTGTTGAAAAGTAGACAGGTCGAAATCTTCTATTTCTAGTCTTTCAAAGCGAGATAAACACCGCCAATACATTTCTGCCATAATAGACAGACGTTCATCTTCGGATGTATCTAAGATTAAAGAAACATCGAGCAAAAATTGACCATATAGCTCTTTCTGTTCTCTGTTGAATCGTATCTTTTCTTTGTGAAAATCTCTTTCTGGTTGTTGAATTATATACAAAAAGGCAAGTCCTTGAACGCTGTTGCCATAGTTACTGAGATCAAGCAGATTATTAAGCATACCTCTCAAGATGGAGTAATTGTTTTCAACTAGTTCAGTGTACTGATGCCAGGTGATGCCTGTTATAGGAAAGCTATGTTTATAACGCATAATATTCGTTTAGTGATCTACTTTATTGCCTGGTGGTCTGATAAGCGGCGGTAATCGTTTCGTGTTTTCAGGTAAAAGCGCGTAATAATAAATTTTTCTTTTTTCCTCTTTCAAACAAGCACCAATATCACCAACGAATTGTACTTCGTAATACAGTCTTTCTATTGGTAACCCATTGGGGTATCTACCTGACTGCGTTTTTCTCGTTACTCCATATCGCCAGACTTCTCCCTTGTAGAGAAAAATTTCTGTCTGATCTTCGCAACTATAACAAGGGTAATAACCACTTACTGCCGCTTTCAGTGCATATTGCTCGGCTGATTCATATTCTGCTAAGTCATTTTCTAATTTAGCTACGCGCTCATCTGATAGGGTCAATGTTCCATCTTCCTCTTCTTTTATGAAATCAACGCCTTTATAAAACAGAAAAATACTACCAATTAAGCTAAAAAGCAACATCAACCTGAATATCACCCTAGATTTATGTGGAAGTTTCGTACCAGATTTATTCGTCCACTTTTCAGGTTCTTTTATTAGCATAGTATCAAATTGTATCCTCAATAATAGCTATTTTTAACTGAAGTAGAAAATATCTTGGACACCGTCTTACGCTACTGTACAAAGACCACTTTGTTGAGATTAATACAAACATTTACCCCATTTCTACCTTATACCCAAAAGACAAAATCATGCAACGCTTCCTCCTTCTCTCTACCTTTCTCTGCTGTTCGACTTTGCTATTTTCACAGTCTGATCTCTTACTCGATTTTAACCAAACGCGCATCCAAAAGCAGAAAACGGCGATGGGTATATTGGGTACTTGGGCAATCGGGAACATCGCCGTAGGCAGTATCTTGTCTACTCGCCAAGAAGGAGAATCTAAATATTTCAATCAGATGAATGCCGGATGGAATGTGATCAATTTAGCGATTGCTGGATTTGGGTATTATGGCGCACTCAAAGCTGATCCGGCGGCTTTCGATCTGTATGAAAGTATACAAGAGCAGCATAAATTGCAAAAAGTATTATTGTTCAATGCTGGACTGGACATCGGCTATATGGCGGGCGGGGCTTATCTCATTGAGCGATCTAAAAACACGACCGACCGACCAGAACGGTTGAGCGGCTTCGGCAAGTCCATCATGCTTCAAGGCGCGTTTCTTTTCACTTTTGATTTGATTACTTACTTTGTATTGGCGAGTGACAATGAAATGATTCGACCATTGCTGAGTAGCGATGGGGTGGGGTTGATGCTGCGATTTTGATGATTTTTTTGCTTCTTTTCTAGTCAACCGGTGAATCTTCACTTTTGCCTCTGTTCTACATGGCTCTAGGTTCAGATAATTATTCTCGATTATTTTATTTACCGGGTGACATGATGTAACCTTTTGTTTCGTTGAGCGACTATCTTATCAGTTGCGCATTTTACTTTTGAGTAAAGCGACTAATTTTGGTTAGCGAACGAACTACATCATCATGTCCGACACCTCCAAGCAAACAGTATTCATGCAAGCCTATGATGCTTGTCATGAAGCATTTATTCGGTATTGTTCTGCCTTATCCTATGGGCGAATGGATACCAAAGACCTCGTGCAAGATGTGCTGGTGATCGCCTATCAAAATTTCGATAAAATTCAAGATCAGGGCAAGTTGCTACACTATTTGGTTCGGACGGCGCGCAACCGAAGTATCAGTCAGTGGCGACGCTCCAAATTTCGAGGCGAATGGCTGGACAAGCATACCGAAAATGTAGTGGCGAGAGGTGTTTCACCAGAATTGTCGCTAGATATTCAGTTGCTTTATCGGATGCTGGATAAGCTACCAAGCAAGCAGCGAGATGCGGTCATTTTGTTTGAGATCAGTGGTTTTAGTATGCGAGAGATTGCCGTCATTCAAGACAGTACAGAAGGTGCGGTGAAAACGAAAATCAGTCGTGGACGCAGTAAACTTCGCCAACTGATGGCAGAGCGTCCGACACACAACAGCATCACACATATTTTAGCCACCGCCAAAACGATTGCGCTATGAACAGAACAGTACAGCCTGACTCCGTTTTCCAGCAAATTCGACAACTGCCACCTGAACTCAGTCGAGCAGACGTGCAAGACATCATTCAGCAGTTGCCACTATTGTCGCCGCCTCGTGCGCCCTGGTATTTCTTCATTTCTTTAAACACAATTGTTATGTCTATAATAGGTATTGGTTTAGTTGTCGTGTGGAGTATTTTTTATCTGATAACACCAACAACAAATACAGCAGCGACTTCGCAGCAGCTAGAAATTATCAACAATAACAAAAATACAGCGATAGTTATACAACTGACTGATAATCAGAATGATAGTGACGATGAAAATACGGAAAGCTCAGTTGTTCAAACAATGATTCATACCCTAGATGATGAGGTAGTAAGATTAGAAACAGCGACAACATTACAGCCCATAGAGACGAGTTTTCAGCCTATTAGTATTACACATCATCAACAAAGACTGACCGGACAATGGGGAGATTTGGCTTGCGAAATCCACATCCAATTTGATGGCAATCCAACGCACTTTAAAAGCCAATTACTTCAAGAAATGGAGCGAGATGGACTCATTCGAGATCGAAAAGAACGGATGCGATGCCATTTCGCACCCAATGGAATGATCGTCAATGACAAGATTGTATCAAAAGCAATAAGAGAAAAATATAAAATGCTATTGGCGAAGCATGAGGTGTTTCCTTGCGATCGGCGCATCATCGAAACGACAGATGACTACATTGCCATCGGTGACGTAGCGGCAGAAGGATTTCATGGCATCAGCGCAGGAGATGTAGACAAATTGGTGTTGGCAGACATTACTTTCAGCACACCATTGAGCGAAATAAAAATCTTGCCCATACAAGAAACCAGTCCACTACCATCAGTCAGTGTGCCTTTCCATACGATAAAAGTGAGTGGTCCGGCAGAAGTCTATCTAACCGATCAGTATGATGGGATCGTAAGTGTGGAAGCAGGCAAAGAAAATATAAGCACCAAAAACGAAAATGGCATATTGACTATTCGTGCCGAAACTACTATAAGAGAAAACAAAGTACGTCTGTTTACTTCTTCAGATCAGCTCCGCTATATCGAACTCAGTCAAGGAGCTGTACTGAAAACACAAGAAAGAGTGCGCATCAAAACTGAAAAACTGATGGTCAAAGTGGCTGAGGAGAGTATGGCACACATAGACATAGTGGTCGGTGAGCTGACAGCCATCATGGCAGGTGGTATACTGAATGCGGACGGGGTGACAAAACTACTCCGAATCATAGATGAAGATCCAGAGCAGAAGGGCGAATTAAAGGACATTGATTTGTATGTAAAAGAAGAAGTAGCAGACGAAAGCAGCCAGTACAGTTGTTACTCGACTTTGGCACTTTCAGCACAGCAATTGGAAAAGCTGAAAGCAGAACTTGGCGATTTAGTGATACAAAATCAAGCACAATTACAGAATCTCGATTTTCCCATTCGGCTACATTTTAGAAATGGACAGTGGCGCGTCAATGAACAAGTGCTGACCGAAACACAAGCCACACCTTTCGTGCAGTTGCTATCTACTCATGAAATTCCTACCTGCGAAGATCGGATGGTATTATTGGACAAACGTTTCATCGCTGCCGGAGACATCACGGAATCCAGATTCAAAGGTATCGCGCTTGGCAATAAACTAACGATCACTTCCCGATACGGCAGAATTGATATGAAATCCAACCGAGCGCACAATCAAATAAAGACAGGATGGGGGAGTAAAATTAAGCTGGTGAAGCGTGGGTTTTGAGTGGAATTATAATAAATGCATGAAAAATATAATTTGTGATGGTTGTCGTATAGAGCAAGTATGGAATACTCTTTACTTAGGTTAGGTGGCGGATGGCGAAAGGGCAGGTTCGACGAAGGAGTTTGCCACTTCTAGCGTTTTTGCTCACTTTTTTGGCAATGCAAAAAGTGAGAGCCCGTCGGCTTGAGACAGAGGCAAAGATTACACTGCTGTAAATTGAATCATCTGACTAATTACAAAGCAAGAAGTGATTTAATATGGCCACCATTGAGCAGAATATTGGTTAATAATTTATTATTTTGGACGGGGAAAGGTGACTCAAATATCCACCTTTTCCCTATCTTGTTCCAACTTATTAAGTCAGTCAATCGTTCTTGGCACACTAGAAACTACGAAACGTAGCGCATGCTGATTTTTGGTATCATTGTCTTTTTACTCTTATCCGCTCTCTTTTCAGGCACAGAAATTGCTTTCGTCTCTGCCAGCAAATTACAAGTCGAACTCAAGAAAAACAAAGGTGGTCGACGCGGTCGTTTATTTGCTCATTTCTTTGACAAACCGAGTCGTTTTCTAAGCACGATGCTGGTCGGCAACAACATTGCGCTGGTACTTTTTTCTTTACTAGCGACCAAATTACTAGAGCAAGTCGTGCCAGTGGAAGGCGAGCTATTTGAGCTATTCATTTACACCATCATCACAACGATTGTTGTACTGATTTTCGGAGAATTTTTGCCCAAAACCTTCTTTCGACTTTTCCCCAATTCTATCCTATTCAATCTGACCTATCCGCTGCGATTGATTGAGTTTATTTTGATTCCGATTTCTTGGGTCATGGTACAACTTTCTAACCTCATCATCAAGCTATTCGTCAAAACAGCCGATGAACCAGTGCAGCAAATGTTTACGCGCACTGATCTGGAGAATTTTATCAAAAAAAGCTCTACGGGAGATGAAGAAGACGACATTGATACTGAATTATTCGAAAAAGCACTCCATCTGCGTGACATCAAACTGAAAGAATGCATCGTCCCCAGAAATGAAATTGAATACATAGATGTCAGCGCGAGCATCGAAGAGTTGGCAACCAAAATAGAAGAGACCAAACTCTCCCGTATCCTTGTCATTCAAGACAACGACATCGACGATGTGCTAGGCTACGTGCATCATCAAAAGCTGCTGACTGAGCCACATTCCATCCGCGCCATCACCACAGAAATGCCCATCGTACCCGATACCATGTCTGCGCAACTGCTTATGAATCAGTTTATTAAGCGACGACTGAGTCTAGCTTGTGTAGTCGATGAATATGGTGGTACAGCAGGCATTGTCGCATTGGAAGACATTCTGGAAGAGTTATTCGGAGAAATCGAAGACGAGCACGATCAGACAGACGAATACCTGGAAGATCAGGTCAGTGATAATGAATTTCTACTGTCGGGCAGATTGGAAGTAGATTACCTCAACGAAAAATATGAACAGCTCAATTTCCCAGAAGGCGACTACCATACCCTATCCGGCTACATCGTCATGACCAAAGAAATGATACCGGAAGAAGGCGAAGAGTTTCAGTTGGAAAACTATCATTTCTCCCTAGAAAATGTCAGCAACACCAAAATAGAAATCGTACGCGTGAAGGTTTTGGAGAACAATGAACAGTGAGCGGTCAACTAAAAGTGAAAAGCGAAAGATGAAGGGCGGATGTGTGACAACTTCCTTTAAAACTTTGGAAAGTGACATACAATGCTACAATTTTAGGTGACAGCCTCTCACCGCTTGCGCCAAGCTCCTTCACCTCTCCGAATGAACAATGTGCAGATTCCTCGCTTTTGTAAGCATTCCTCATCCTTAATTTGTCATTTGACATTCTCATAATGCTTCGCATCGCATACTCACCTATTTATAAATACAAACTTCCGGAAGGGCATCGCTTTCCGATGATGAAGTACGAACTGATTCCAGAGCAATTACTTTACGAAGGCAGTGTGACAGAGGATCAATTTTTTCATCCTGAGCCACTCAAAGAAGAGATTATTCTACGGACGCACGATGCTACATATTGGGACAAACTAAAAACACTTCAACTGACGCGCAAAGAGATACGGGCTATTGGATTCCCACTGTCGGACAACTTGGTGCAGAGGGGGCGACACATCGCGCAGGGGACGATTGATTGCGCTCGATTTGCGATGCAGTATGGCGTGGCGATGAATGTAGCAGGAGGGACACACCACTCCTTCACAGATAGGGGAGAAGGATTTTGTCTGCTCAATGACATCGCTATTGCTTCCAACTATTTGCTCGATCAAGGACTCGCCAAACGCATTTTGATCGTCGATTTAGATGTGCATCAAGGTAATGGTACGGCACAGATTTTTAGGAATGAAGATCGCGTTTTTACATTTAGCATGCACGGTCAGAACAACTATCCGCTGCGCAAGGAGCAGTCGGATTTAGACATCGGGCTGCCTGATAAAACGGAAGACGAAGCCTATCTCACACAACTCAAAGCTACTTTACCACAACTCATTGAGCTACATCGACCTGATTTTATCTTCTATCTCTCCGGCGTAGATGTATTGGCAACTGACAAACTGGGTCGACTCGCTATGTCCATGCAAGGCTGCAAAATGCGGGATGAATACGTACTCAAAATGTGTCGAGAACGCAGTATTCCTGTCGCCGTGAGCATGGGCGGCGGCTATTCCGAACGCATCGCTGACATTATAGAGGCACACGCGAATACTTTCAGGACGGCGCAGGATGTGTTTTTTTAGACGAAGGTCACAGACTACGCATAGAAAACCTTCCACAAGTCCTTAATTTTCCCTAAACTTGTCCTCATCACATTTTTCCAACTTCATGGGATTATTCGACCGCTTATTTCAGAAATCATCGACGACTGAAAACGAACCTGACATTCGTTTTGGGCGGTATAGTGATTCTTACAAAGAGGAAGACAACTATGAAGCTTGGCATTCAGCGGTGGATGCTTTTACGCAGGAAGCTTTTCTGGAATCTTTCGAGCGATTTTTCAAATACTTACGTGACGAAGAAGAAGACAACGTCCGCTGGACACGCGAAAATGGTCAATTGCAATTTGAACTACTGCAAGGCTCAAAGCGGATCTTCGGTACAGCAGACGAGCGACAACTGACCGCAGAAGCCAAGATCGCGTACATCGCCGATTTTGATGTGCCTTTTTCACGCCGCTTGTTAGAGAAAAATTTCGATCTCAAATACAGTCGATTTGCACTAGACAGCGATCAAAATCTCTGCATCGTATTTGATACTTCTGCCCTCGATGGTTCGCCTTACAAACTTTATCGGGCACTCAAAGAACTCGCCGTCAATGCCGACAAACAAGATGATTTGCTATTGGACGAGTTCAAGCAATCGCTGACGCCCATAGAAGACAAGCATATCGAAGAACTGCCGGAAGCAGAGAAAGAAATCAAATATGCATTCATTCTTCGTAAAATCAAGCAGGTGCTGGATGCCATCAAGCAGAGTCGATTATCGGCTACAACTTATCCCGGCGCGATTTCTTATCAGTTGCTTAGTTTGACTTATAGTTTGGACTATCTCATCAAGCCTGAAGGCTATATGATGGAAGCCTTGGAGCGCATACATCGTCGGTATTTTGAGAAAAATAAGCTGAACAATGTAGAGAAGAACGAACAGATGAAAGCCGAACTCATTAAGCTATTGGAGCGTCCAAAAGCTGCCTTTTTCAAAGAATTTTATGTGACCAAAGCAACTTTTGGCATCACTAGTCCCGAAAATCATGTACGTGTCGCCGACTTCATACAAATGGAGCTACACAATATGGACTGGTATCAAGACAATCGGCATCTGCTAGTCGCTAAAGCAATAACTGACTACATCGTAGGATACTGTATGTTTAATTATGCACTGCCAAAACCAGATCGGGACTTGTTTCGCTTGTACTATCGCATCACGGAAGGCGAGTTTTTTGAAGCCTTAGGATTTGGTACTCCTCTATATGATGCCAAAAGTAATAAATTTGATAAAAAAGGCATTCGTCGTGCTATAGAAGACATTCGCTGGATACATCAAAAGCAATATCCTCACTTTCGCCCCATCGTACAGCAACTCAATTATCAAGATGTAACTTCCTTCGTGAAATCGTATCTGGAGATGATGCGCGAATTGGATTTATCTAAGCAGCTGGGGTAGGAGAGTGGGAGAGTGGTGACCAATTTTAGAAGCAAAAATCTTGAAACTAATGCCCAAATTCATCATTATAGCTAGTATACTATTGCTCTTCTTTGCTTGTAAGGAAGAAGTCAGCATCGACAATAGTGTCATCTATACAGAGGAAGATATTTTTCTGGAACGACTGGAAGATGTAGAGATGTTGTACAGCGACTCGGCACGTCTGCAAGTGCGGATTACGGCGCCTACTTTGCATCGCTACACCGAGACGGATGCGCGGCAGGAGTTTCCAGATGGTTTGCTAGTCGAGTTTTTTGATGCCAATCAGAACATCTCCGGCTACCTATCTGCAAAGTATGGCATACAGTCCGAAGGCTCGTATGAAGTGATTGTGCGGGATAGTGTAGTCTGGGAAAGTTATAAAGGGGAAAAACTGGAGACGAGCGAACTGACTTGGGATGAACGAAATGGGCGCATCTTTACAAATAAATATGTTACGCTTATCCGAGAGCAGGAGGTGATACAAGGCTACGGTTTTGAAGCCGATCAAGACTTCAAAAAATCGCGCGTACGGGCGGTGGATGGTGTTTTTCAGGTAAATGAAGTTTTTTAGGTATAGAGCTTCCAGAGCTTCGAGAGTTGGGAGAGCTTCGAGAGTTGGGAGAGCTTCGAGAGTTGGGAGAGCTTCGAGAGTTGGGAGAGCTTCGAGAGTTGGGAGAGCTTCGAGAGTTGGGAGAGCTTCGAGAGTTGGGAGAGCTTCGAG
>JBCDHX010000061.1:0-31897 GCA_038749535.1 Bacteroidota bacterium | reverse complement strand
TTAGATTTAACTGATTATCAATAGTTTGCGGTTCTAGGGAAGAAAAAATTAGTGAGTTTAGCGAGCTAAATGAACTCATTTTTTCAAAGCTAGGTTCGTAAGATATTGGTTATCAGAACGATAAAAATTTAGACATACTCTTAGAGTTCTCTCACCCAGACATTGCGGAAAGCAGTCAAATTGCTGTGATCTTGTAGCATAATGGGTGCTTTGCCGTGGGCGATATTTTTAGGCAGACCGATATACTCTGTCGTCCCCAAAATCTCAGTATGGTTTTGCACCAAAACGCCGTTGTGTAGCACAGTGACGTAAGCAGAAGCGACTTTCATACCGGCTTCATTGAAGCGTGGCGCTTTGTAGATGATGTCGTAAGTCTGCCACTCGCCTGGTGCTTTACAGGCGTTCACCAAAGGCATGGTTTGTTTATAGAGTGAGCCGGCTTGCCCATTCGAGTAGGTACGGTTGTTGTAGTTGTCCAATACCTGCACTTCATACTTTTTTTGCAAGAAAACACCACTATTGCCTCTGCCTTGTCCTTCGCTTTCGACTTTGGCTGGCGTACGAAACTCGATATGTAGTTGCATATCACCAAATTCGCGCTTGGTTTGGATGTTGCCAGTGCCGGGTTTGACGACCATAGCATCGTTGTTTTCAATCGTCCATTTGGTCGCGTCGCCATTCTGATGTTCCCACTCGTTCATGTTTGTGCCATCGAAAAGGACGATGGCGTCGGATGGTGCTTCGCCCATTTTAGCTGCTTCCACTTTCGGTGGTTCTGGCTCCCATACTTCGGTAGCTTGAGGCGGCAGTTTCATTTCTTTTTGTTGGGCATAACTCATTTGCACAGTACCAAAAACGAGTAGGAATAAGACATAAGTTTGTCGTTTCATTTCTTTATTCAATTTTTATGAAAAATATTTGGTTGAAATTTGTGGGGGAAAATACAAACTATCTTTTAAAGTGATGGAAGAGCAGACGAACGATCAGAGCATCTTATAGTTATACCACAAAAGTAAAATATGAAAGTACAAGCTTTAAATATCTACGGCAAACCTCTACAAAGCTGCTGCACCGACCCGATGACCGGATTTTACAGAGATGGCGTTTGCAATACTGGTGCACAAGATTATGGTACGCATGTGGTATGTGCGGTGATGACTGACGACTTTTTGAACTTCACTAAATCACGCGGCAATGACTTACAAACACCCAATCCGATGTACAGTTTTCCCGGTCTCAAAGCAGGTGACGGCTGGTGTTTGTGTGCGCTGAGATGGAAAGAAGCTCATGAAGCTGGAGTCGCGCCACCTGTCCGACTAGAAAGTACACATCAAAAAGCGTTGCAGTTTATAGAATTAGCCATTTTGGAGGCGAATGCGGTTTCTATTGGGACAAATGAGTAGAAACGATCATATATATTTACCTTTAGGCTTAGAGCTTGTTGGGAAATTGAAAATTCGCCTACATTCGCAAAATTTTATCTTGCTCTGCGTTACTTATCGCTCATTTAACGAAGGCTATAATCGCTCTTCGCGCCTTGATCAAAATAAAATTTTGTGTCGTTCGCTCGAATCACAAATCCCCGACAAGCTCTTATTTATATCGGTTCTATTGGTAAAGCACTATCTATGCACCCATTTTACAAACTAGCAATACTACTTTTTGGTATCTTTCTGACGCTCCCGGTATGGTCGCAAGAACAGTCTAGGCGAGATCTTTATCGTGCTGCCGTCCAAGCGCAAGTCGATGCAGGCACTTATCAAGGCTTCAAGTGTGCAGACGATTTTTTTAAGCCTCGACTCGATCTGATCTCTAAAGACAATAGCTGTCCTGAAACCTTTGCCGGATATGGCACAGCAGGCTGGAATCCCAATAGTAGCCCCTCAACCAACAATGCAGACCCGAGCTGCACTGTCCCTTTCAATACGCGTCCTTGTAACGGTGGCAAGATCAGAATTCCGATACGAAATATCATCTTTGAGTGTCCCAATTGGAATGGTACAAATTATATCGGTGGCAGTGGTTTTGAGCCGTTGCCGGATGTTGATATTGATGCGACTTACGCGAGCGTCAATGACTATTTTGCGAATGCCAATGTAGAATTGGTGGAAATAGAAAGGCAGCGGGTCACCAACTGTGATATGTATGATTTTTACTGGAATGGATTCACGCCACAAGAAATAAATGACCAATTCAATGACGGTGTAAAAGATGAAACCCAACTACCCGGCTTCGATACTCAAGATGTGATTGATGTCTATTGGGTGGGCGGTTTCAATGCCAATCACGACTGTTGTAGCTTTTTTTTAGCTCGTCTGGATAAGCCGCCTAGCACACGCGACTATGCCATTTTTAGATATGTCGGTGCAGTCAATCCTTCTTTGGCACATCATGAACTGAGTCACTATTTTGGGGTCTATCATACTTTTTGGAACATACAAACCGATGGCAATGAAGTCAGCGGTCAGCCACACACTGCTTTAAATAACAGCAACTGCCTGACGACCGGAGATGGCGTTTGTGATACTTGGCCCGATGCGCACTTTGAGTACCGCTGCGCGAAAGAGTGCCGTGGTGGCGGTCACATTCATTGCTACAAAACGAATACATGCGCTTTCGATCATGCCGCCTATCAGTGTGTCAATGGCAACAATCTACAGATCGATCCGGCAGCTGGAACAGTCATTGACACTTACACCTCTACGGTCATGCAGAACAATATCACCACTTACAATCACTTTGGCTGTCGCAATAGTTTTACACCTTGCCAATATTACAAACTCAATACGGTCGCCAAAAGCTGCCGTAATAATTTGTGTTTTAGTGATCCCAATGTCTATTTCAATTCGCCTTCAGACTATCAAAAAACAATAAATCCTGACGATTCTATTCCAGTCTTTACCGCCGGGAAAATGTACACTTCTTTTGATGGAAGCAGCTATGTAGTAGACTGTTTCGATTGGTTTTTGAATGAAGGCGATCTGTGGTCAGAAGCTGTCGTGACTGGTGCTAGCACTTTTGACCCTAGTCCGTATGTGAGCGGTCCTGGCGTCTATACTTTTTATCTTTCCGAAGCCAACGCACTGAATGATCCGCCTTGTAAAATTCCGGTACAACTGACCATTACAAATCAAAACTGCAACAACTGTGCGACCTGTGAGGACGGCATCCGAAACGGAGATGAAACCGGCATCGACTGTGGTGGCTCTACTTGTCCACCTTGCAATGCCGATCCGACCTGTGATGATGATATCCAAAATGGAGATGAAACTGGTGTCGATTGTGGGGGAACTGATTGCCCAGCTTGTCCACCTGAGCCGACTTGCGATGTGCCGACTCGTTTGCGCGTCTACGATAATAATGGCAGCACGGCTATTTTGAGCTGGACGCCCGTCGCCAATGCCAATTCATATACGGTCAAGGTGGAGCAAATGAGTAATGGACAAATTGCTACCGCCAACACCACTGACACATTCATTGTTGCTTCACCTTTGATAGCCGATCTTAGCTACGAATGGCGCGTCAAATCCAACTGTGACAGCGAAGAAAGCAACTATTCCGAGGTGATGACTTTTGTCGCAGGTGCACCGCTGATCTGTATTGATACACTTGTCAGTCAGTTGTCGAATGATACCTTGATATTCAGCAACTTAGCTTCCATTACTTCTAATGTTCAGATCGGAAACGACACAGTTGTCACTTTTGTGGCGGCAGATTACATTCTATTGCAACCTGGTTTTCAGGCTTTGGCAGGCAGTCAATTTCAGGCAGGAATCGAGGAATGTAGCCAAGGCTTAGTGGAAGAGCCGATTGTCGAAAGTCGGACATTGACGACACAGTTGGAGGTCTTTCCCAATCCTGCCGATCAGCTTTTAAATGTAGTGATTGAACAAGACCAGGCTGCCTGGATTCAAGTGGACTTATATGGCTTGGATGGACGAAAAATCCGATTGTTAGATACGCAAATAGAGAATGGCAGGCAGCAATTTGAGTTCTCGACGGCACATTTGCCAAATGGCTTATATGTATTGAGGGTCAATTCGGGCGACCTGTTCTGGAATGAAAAAGTATTGATTCAGCATTAGCGAAGTTTGAATGACCAATTAAAGTTAGAGTGTAACTTCAAGTTACGCCCTAACTTGCTACCCGACCAGTTCCACAAACGCCTCCTCCGTCAAAATCTCCACCGTCCCCAAAGCCTGCGCTTTCTTCAACTTCGATCCGGCTTTTTCTCCGACGACCAAAATATCCAATTTCCCGCTAATGCTACTCACATTCCGTGCTCCCGCAGCCTCTGCTTTTTCCTGCGCAGCTTTGCGGCTCATGGTCTGTAGCGTTCCGGTGAACAAAATGGTTTTACCGGATAATGGCGCGTCTTCTCGAATGGCTTTGGGTCGATCTTCTTCCGTTTGTTGTAAATTGACCCCTAGCGCTTCCATGGCTTTGAGCATCTCGATATTGTCGGGGATTTGGAAAAAGGCTTGTACATTTTCAGCGACCACAGGTCCGATATCTTTGATATGCACAAAATCCTCCGTTGTCCATTTTTGTAAATCCAATACGTGCTCAATCTCCGCTGCAATCAACTTCGACGCTTTTTTTCCTAGGTGATGAACACTCAAGCCATGCAGTAAACGATGAATCGGATTGGACTTAGATTTATCAATAGCAGCAATCAATTTCTGTGCTGATTTTTCTTTGAAGCCCTCTAAATCAGCGATTTGCGAAGCCGTGAGACGATAAATATCAGGTAAGTTTCTCAACCAGCCCAGCTGATAAAACCGATCAATATAAGACGGTCCGAAGCCATCAATGTCCATCGCGTGTTTGCCGACAAAATGGATGAGACGTTGCTTAAATTGAGCTTCGCAGTTGTAGTTGACGCATCGCCAAGCGGCTTCACTTTCTTCTTTGACCAATTCCGTCTCACAGACCGGACAGTCCGTTGGAAACTCAATCACTTGCTCCGAACCATCCCGCGCATCCTCAAACGCTTTGACGATATAAGGAATGACATCTCCAGCTCGCTCCACCAGCACCGTGTCGCCTAGTCGTAAATCCTTGCTCCGAATAAACTCTTCATTGTGTAAAGAAATCGAAGAAATCGTCACTCCTGCCAATGCCACCGGCTCTATCTTCGCTACAGGTGTAATCGACCCGATTTTACCGACTTGATACTCCACATTGAGGAGTTGACTAGTCGCTTGTTTGGCTCTAAATTTATACGCAATCGCCCAGCGCGGATGATGACTGGTGTAGCCGATTTCTTGTTGAATCTTCAAGCTATTGACTTTCACGACCAGACCGTCTACTTCGTATGCATATGCCTCGCGTCGTGCTTCCCACTCTTCACAAAATTTTGTGACGGCAGCTATATTTTTACAAATACAGCGTTCGTCGCTCTCCTGTGGCACTTTGAAGCCGAGTGCTCCCAAAAAGTCAATCGTCTCGCTATGCGTCTCGAACTGTGATAGCTGATCTTGACCTGCTGCATCCGTCGCATATCCGATTTGGTAGACGAAAGTTTCCATTTGTCGCTTGGCACTCTCGCGTGGGTCTTTCATGCGCAGTCCGCCAGTGGCTGCATTTCTAGGATTGGCGAAAATGGATTGTCCGGCAGCTTCTCGCTCCGCATTCACTTGCTCGAAGATGTCTTTTCGGATGAGCGTTTCGCCTCTCAATTCGACGCGCTCTAGATTTTTATCAGAGAAAGCGGCTTTCAACGGAATGGAAGGCATAGCACGAGCATTTCCAGTCATCTCTTCTCCGGCTTGTCCGTTGCCACGAGTGGCTGCTCTTGTCAAAAAATCATTTTCGTAGACCAAAGCAATCGTCCCACCATCAAATTTCGGCTCGACGGTATATTCGATATCGACTTCTTCGTCTAGATTGGCGAGCTTTTTGACTTGTTTGTCCCACTCTTTGAGGTCTTCTGCATTGTAAGAATTGTCTAGCGACAGCATAGGTGACCAATGTTCCACCACAAGAAAGTCGGAGGTGATATCACTCCCCACCCGCTGAGTTGGCGAATCGGGCGTCACCAATTCTGGCTGAGCCGCTTCCAGAGCTTCTAGCTGTTTGTACAGTTGATCGTACTCGAAGTCGCTGACTAGAGGATCATTTTGTACATAATACCGATGTTCGTGAAAGCGTAGGGCGTCGCGTAGCTGCTCAATTTGTTCGGCAGTGGCTGGTGTTTGGAGGAAGGTTTTGGAGATGGATAGGTAGTTGTTTTTGGTCATGTTTTACTATTAGCTACATTTATTTTCAGCAAAAGAACATCTAAGAACTTATTGAGGTAACACGCAGCTTACTTGCCTTTAATGCTTGTTTTTATCTCTTCCAGATTGATGAACGCCAAGTCAATGAACTTATCTTCCAAATGTAGAAAGTCTTTATCCGTTGTAAGCAGTTTCAAATCATAGTGACTAGCAGTGGCAGCAATCCAAAGATCATTTTTGCCCATATTCCTTGAAGAGAAATTTGCCTCTTTAATTTTACCTTGGCTAAACGCATCTATGTCGCCCACTTTTCTTCAGCAAACATTTCTTCAATCTCTTCAAAGGTGACTTTTTTGACCTGCTGCTGCGCTTTTATTTCTTCCAAAGTTACTCCATATTGTATCTCAACCGACGGAATATTCCTTTGAAACGATGACTCAACATCTTCTACCAATTGCTTTTGAACACTCTTTAGCGTCTCAACGTCAGTTGTCTTTAGGATTGCGCTAATAATATCTATCTGAATGGATTGGATAGTCGTCATGATTGTATTGAAATTTTCGTTCTTTTTGGCAAATTGCTAAAGCATTTCTAAGTAGTTATCCGTCTGAATCTTTAGAATCATTACACTTCATTTTTGATCCAAAAATTTGCTATTTGCTCATGTCTAAAAAAGAGTACCCATCTAGTGTTATCAGAAATGACGGTCACATCATCCGAGCTAGGATAACAAAAGTCATACCAATACTTAACGAATAATGCTTTTGTCGTTTGTAAAGTAGTTGTCCTATCCCAAGTGATGATTACATACTCTTCGGAATCACCTAATCTTGAAAAAAGCTCTTCTTGAAAACGCTTTACGTGCGTATCAGTTTCAGAGTTTGCGCTCATCCAATCGGATTGAGAGTAACTTTTTCTCAAATTTTCTTCATATTCAAAGTAGTCAATAACCTTATTCAGTCTCCTGGATTCAATTTCGCTGACAGGCATAATCTGTTCTAACTCGCTGCTAGAAATATCTGGATTATGTGTCCTTTTCCATCTCCAGCTAAGCTCAAATTCTTTCAGAGGAATGATCTCTTTATTATCTACTTGAATTATCATTTGATGCAATTTACTTTTGTAACTCAAGCCATCGCAAAATCAGTAAACGCCCGATACGCCTCCGAAAAATACCCTAAAACAATCTCTCCTGAAGAGACGCCTTTATCAAGCAACAATTCTGTCAACCTATCTTCGGACTTATCTTCAAATATCCATATTTTGTCATCCTGTATGGTCAGATGGAAAAGTGTGATGTGATAGAAAGAGCGTTGATGAAAGCCCATCTCGAATAAAACATATCGTTTTGCTCCTTCATCGACGACTAAATGATAAGGAGAACAATCATCGTCTTGACTATGACTTGCTGTATATTCTTCCAGTAATCGGAGAATGACTTGATGTAACTGATTTACTTTATCCATTTGGTGATTGTTTTTTCTGTAACATCAAAAATGAGTAGCTTAACTTGATACCTTTCTAAAGATGCTTTGATGAAAACATTGCTCAACATTTTCTGATGAATTTCAGCATCAACAGCTAAGTAAAGAATTCGCTCTTCCTTCATAATGTCCAATGCAGTCAAATAGTTGAAGTATTGCCCCAAGGCTTCATGGAAAGAGTAAATAACAGATTTCCGACCAAACGTTTTGACTTACACTACTATTCTTTCTGCTCCTTTGGTAGCTGCAATGATTCGTTCTGCTTGAATGTCTATCTCTACTTTATTATCCTCTTTAATGATAACAAGTGGTTTCTTTTCTAGTATCCAACCATTCCTTTTCAACGCTTCTCTCACTATTGGTTCTACTTTGTCTATTGCCGCCATTCTATGTGTCTATCTAGTTAAATATTTGAGTAATTTTTTAAAGTTCGTTTCAAGAAACCACCACAAACTCCCGAAAATTCCCTCGATTCACCAGTTTCGTTTTTGCCTGATATGTTTCCGTAAAAGTCTTTGAGAATTTCGCTTTTGCTTTGGGATTCCACTTAAATTCATAAGCGGTCAAGCTTAGTCCATTTTGCTCCACATAATCTATCTCTTGTTGTTGTACGGTGCGCCAAAAATAAGGTTTAGCGAAGGTAAGCTTGTAGCTGTTTTGCTTCATGCGTTCCGACATCAAAAAGTTTTCCCAAAGCATACCGACATCAGGTCGGGTGGATAAATCGCTAAATTCACCGATGATTGCATTGCGAATACCATTATCGTAAAAGTAGATTTTTCTGCCTCTTTTGATTTCGTTTCTTGCATTTCGACTAAAGGATCTAAGACGAAACAAGACATACCCTTTCTCTAAAATATCAATATATCGCTGAATCGTATCTTTTGAAATCGCGACCAACTGACTCAATTCATTATAGTTGACTTCACTGCCCACTTGCAACGCCAAAGCTTGAACGAGTTTTTCCAGTATTTCAGGTTTGCGAATTTCGCCATGCGACAAAATATCTCGATACAAATAGCTGTTGACCAAATTGCTCAAAATTTCTTTTTCTCGCCCTTTGGTATCGTTGAGGATTTCGGGATACATGCCATAAATGAGACGATTTTCCAAGCTTTGCTCTGCTTTCAGATAGCCAATGTGCTTTTCATATTCTTCCCAGCTAATTGGATACAATTGGTATTCCCACTTTCTTCCGGTCAAAGGCTCACTAAGTTCATTGAATAGACTAAAAGAAGAAGAACCACTGATCCAAAGTTGTACGTCTTTAAATTGATCGGTGATAATTTTCAGTGTCAATCCAATGCCGTTGATGCGTTGGGCTTCGTCAATAAACACGATTTTATAATCGCCTATAAGCTGCCGAATTGTTTCTGTATTTGGAGTATCTAATTGCGCTCGGACAGTCGGGTCGTCGCCGTCGAAAAATTTATACTCCTTATTTGCCAATTGAGAAGTAATCAATGTCGTTTTTCCAACTTGCCTCGGACCGACGATCATAATGGCTTTCCCTGAACCGATTTTGTCCTCTATAACAGGTGTCAATGTTCTACTAATCATGCCATAAATATAACTATTCGCTTTTATACTAGCCAAATATTATGGTTTTTAGCGATTATATAAGCCAAATATTATAAAAATCACTTCTTGATCACTTATTTCCACGTCCAATTTAGATCTGTATTTCGCTCGATGTTGTGTTGCTCTGTGACCATATCGACCCAATTTTTGAATGCTGCTTTGTGGTGAATTTGTGATTTGGGTAGAATGATAGCTTTATTTTTGGCAAAACGAATAAAGTAATACAGACCAATTTCGTCGATAAATTGTATAGCGGTTGTTTTGATAGTGGATTCACTATTTTCTTCTTCGAGATGAATAGAGGATGTTGTTAGTTCTGCATGGATAGTAGATGATTTACCATTTGACGCATCCTCTCTAAAGAAAGCTTCGTAGTGTTTTCTATATCTTTTGCGATCACGCATAGGATAAAATACATACCATAGAACCGCGATTATCAAGAAAAGTACACCAGTCATATAAGACGCCACGAGAAAGAGCGTAACCGCAAGTATCAGGTATACGATAGAGACGATTATTCGATTTCTTAGCCGTTTCTTCTGAATCCGCTCCGAAATAGAAGCCAAATAAAGCTGATATTCCACATGGTCATCCACGATGAGTTGATAGTCGAGTTGTAGCATGGAATTGAGTTTGGTTGGGACAATAATACCAAATGAATTCTACTTTTGGACTAATTTATGGCTTGTATCAGTAGAGACAATCATCAACATCATGTCAGATCAGTTATCGTCACTATATGGACTCGTGCTCGCAGGCGGTCAAAGCCGTAGAATGGGCATTGACAAAGGACAAATTAACTATCATGGCGTGCCACAGCGGGAGTATATAGGCGGTCTGTTGCAGCAAGTTGGTTGTGCAAAAGTCTATTGGTCACTGGCAGAGACACCTGAGCAATCGACTCCATTTCCCGTCTTAATAGACACTTTCGCTGATGTCGGTCCGATAGCCGGACTGTATGCTGCTTTTGCACATCATCCTAATGTGGCTTGGTTGGTCGTCGCTTGTGATTTTCCATTATTAGGCATGGAAACACTTCATTTTTTACTGCATCATCGTCGCTCCGATTTGGATGCGACTGCTTTCAAAAATGAGCATCATGACTTTCCTGAGCCGCTGCTGACCATCTATGAGCCGTCCACTCAATTGTTATTGGAAAAGAGCAAACAACAGCAGCAATACAGCTTGAAGCGACTGTTACTAGAAGCGCGGACGCAGCTACTCGTTCCGCCCTCTTTTCAGTCCTTATTAAATGTGAATACGCCCGATTTGGCGAAGAAAATTCGAGACGAACTTCAGTAGCCACCCTTTTCGTTCTGCTCAAATTCTATCTCATCATTGTTGATGCGGATAACCTTGACTTCCGTCCGTCTGTTGTAAGCGTGCTCTTCCTCTGAACAATCGACACCATCCGTGCAGTGATTGCGGATGCGCGCTTCTCCAAATCCAAAACTTTTGATGCGATAGTGTTTGACACCTTGGGCAGCGAGGTATTCTTTAGCAGATTGAGCACGTTTTTGAGACAATTCTAAGTTATAATAAGCTTCGCCACGAGCATCTGTATAAGCAATCAGTTCAATTTCCATAGATGGATATTGGCGCATCACGCGAGCGAGTTCGTCTAGTTCTTTGGCTGCCCCATCTTTGATCGAATAGGCATTGAAGTCATAATAAATATTGCTCAAAATAATGGTCGTTCCGGTGCGCAATGGTGTGGTCAAGATGTTGCCGGACTGTTGCTGCAAAACGATGGGTAGATTCATAGAGCGACTGCCTCGAATCTGCTCCGTAGACACAGCCGTCGTCTTATGATCGAACCCGGCTTTGTCCGCCACCACTTCAAAATAGCAGCCCATTTCTAGACAATACAGAAATTCGCCATCCCGATTGGCAGTGATACTGCGTTCTGAACCGTCGCAAGCATTTCTGATGAGGACATTAGCGAAAGGAATCGGCTCATTGGCGATGGTGAGAACTTGTCCGCTGAGATCAAAGCAAGATTGCGGATTGACGGGAATTTCTATGCGCTCTGGGTTGATTTTGCCACGCGTAGAATACAAAAACTCTGTCGTTTCAAAACCGTCTTTGCTGATTAAAATCAAGTAATCTTTTTCTGCTTGAAAGCTCTCGACGACTTCGCCTCTGCGATTGGTGATGCGTTCC
This sequence comes from Bacteroidota bacterium, assembly GCA_038749535.1. Lineage (GTDB taxonomy): Bacteria > Bacteroidota > Bacteroidia > Chitinophagales > Saprospiraceae > JAAUTG01. Next base: position 20,448 of record JBCDHX010000061.1, on the reverse strand, counting down.
ACTTTTTGAATGCTTTCTAAATCTTTGAGCACTTTTTTCAAGGTACGTTCGCCTGTATTGTCGTCTATTTCGTATCGGTGCTCGTAGATATTCTCTTCCAGACTTTCTCCATTCTTCTCAAAAATACGAACCGCTGCCAACGGAATAGCTCCATTATTGGAGGTATTGACCACCTGTACCGTTGATTTCAACACAAAGCTTTTCGCCATAGTCGGAATACCAGCTTTTGCCTGAAAACTATAGATGTCATCTTTGCCCATGCCGCCTGCACGATTGGACGAAAAGTAGCCTTGTATGCCAGCAGGGTCTAAGATAAATCCAGTATCGTCATCGAAAGAATTAAAAGGTAAACCTAGATTGACGACCTTTTCATCAGGATCACTCAGATTGGTCAAAAACAAATCATAACCTCCCATACCTTGATGTCCATTGGAGGCAAAAAACAGCACGCCGCTATCATGGATGAACGGAAAAGCTTCATCCTCTGTCGTATTGATACTGCCACCTAAATTGACCGGGCGCGACCAGCGATTGTCGATCCATTCGACCATATACAAGTCCATCCCACCAAATCCGCCAGGCATATTGGACGCAAAGTACAAGCGGTCTCCCGCTGGAGACATAGAAGGATGCATATAGGTAAAATCGCCATTGTTGAAAGACATTTCGTACGCTTCTTCCCAGTCGATATTGGTCTTTTTCGACTCATATATCCGCATCTGAATTTTATCATCTGATTTACGGACGCGCTCACTTCTCGAAAAGTAGATCGTGTTCTGAGCGGCATTGAAAGAAAGTGGTCCTTCGTGTGTTTGGGAGTTCAGATTGTAGGAAAAACTCTGTGGTTTGGCGCGTGTACCATGAGAGCGGACGGGCGCGTAGTAGAGATCGTGATAGGTGTCACCTGTGCTTTTGTCAATTGGTCCATTTTTGCGACGACTGGATGCATAAACGATGCCATTTTGGTAGAAAGCAGGGGCGTAGTCATCTTTTTCAGAGTTGACTTGTGAGAGATTCATCAACACAATATCGCGCCGCCAATCTTCCATATTGGTCGCAATTTGTGAAAATAAACATACATTTATAAGAGAAAAGAGAAAAAGGGTGGCGAATTTTTTCATACTTATATCGGTTGTAGAGGGCAAAGGTAATCAGTCCCTCGTAATTTGTCTGATGTGGTTTTCCAGGTGATTGACGTAATCGACGATCAAAAAACGTAGATTGCTTACTTTTCCATTGGGCAGTTCTATTGCGCTACTCAGTATGTCATCTGACAACTGAGCAATGACAGCTCGTATTCTATGATTGAGTGCCAAAAAGCAGCCCAAAATTTCCAAACTATCTGCTGTCTGGTAGCGATTAACTTTCACCAGTTCATCTTGATCGTATCTTTTGACTTTATAGGGCTGCGGCTGAAACTGAACTTCATTGAAACGCTGCAAATTGTGCAAGGCAGAATCGACTAGATGTCCCAAAATTTCCTTCTTCGACCATTGCTCTTGTGATGACTTGCTGCTAACAGAGGATTCTTCCATTTTAGAAATCGCCTCAAACGCTTCTTTGAGTAGCTGATCCAATTTGTCAACGACTATCTTCATTTATTATACTTTATTATGATGTGAAAACGCCGATCTGGTCACTTTTGGTTTCTGCATTTGGGTAAAATTGAACCACAGAAGCACATCTAAGAACATAGGAGAGATAGCATTTGTGCTCACAGATTTGGCACAAAGAAATAAAATTCGAACTTTTTTCTCTTCCTACCCAACCCTTTTTCTTGCACTCTCCGTCTAGCGAAACAGATTACAAAATTTATTGGTGATTCTTCACTAATAAGATCGAATAGATATAGACAAAAGAGATATAAGAGCAAGCCAGTCTAATCCCGAAATTCAGGACAAGCTATCTATCGTCTACTGTCTATTATCTAACGTCTGAAAAAGACCTACTATGACAAAGCAAATTAATTTTTCCCTACTATTATTACTCTGTAGCACTTTGCTACTGCAATCTTGTCTACAAGATGAATGCGACGCTTCCCAGACGTTCATTCGTCTTGACCCGATTTATAAGTCTGCGGAAGACATTCGTCAGCCTATCGGTTATGAAGCAGCTAGATCACTCAGAGATCCCGGCAAAATTTATTACTACAACCAATTCATGTTTATCAATGAACGTCAGGAAGGCATTCACGTGATTGACAACAGCAATCCCGAGCAGCCGGAAAACATCGCGTTCATCAAAATAGATGGCAATGTGGATATGGCAGTACGCGGCACGACCCTTTATGCAGACAGTTACATGGATTTGTTGGTCGTAAACATCAGTGATTTGACCAATCCAGTTATCGAAGAACGGCAAGAGGATGTGTTTATCAATAATTTTCCTCTAGATGAGCGACGCGGCTATATCGTAGGTTATGATGAGACTTCTGTCACCGAACGTATCGACTGTAGCGACCCTAACTTTGGACAACCCAACTTCTGGCGAGGTGGTGCTTTCTTCGCCAATGCAGAAACTGTTGACTTTGCGACCAATGATGCCAACGGCACACGTGGCAATGCACAAGCTTCCGGCGGCATCGGTGGTTCATTTGCTCGCTTTGCCATCTATCAAGACTTTTTGTACGTCATCGACAACTCTCAGATGACGGTTTTCGATATTCGTCAAGAACGAAGTATCAAGAACCTAAATGTCGTCCCGGTGGGCTGGCAAATAGAAACCATCTTTCCGTATGAAGACAAATTATTCATAGGCGCAAGTCACGGGATGTACATCTTCGACAACGCCAATCCGATAGAACCGGAATATGCTTCTCTATTCACACATGCGCGTGCTTGTGACCCGGTTGTGGTAGAAGGGACGACTGCCTATGTAACGCTACGTGATGGCACTTTTTGCGAAGGTTTTTCCAATCAGCTAGACGTCGTCGACATTAGCAATATCTACAATCCACGTTTGATTGCGTCTCACGATATGGACAATCCGCATGGACTTTCCGTGCGTGACAAAATTGTCTATTTGTGTGACGGAGAAAGTGGACTGCGTGTCTTGGATTTGAATAGCCCAAAAAATGCCAAAGAATTGGATCGGAAGAAGTTCCGTATTTATGATGCAATTGCCTTGCCAAGCAATGATCTGGTGATGGTGATAGGTGAAGATGGCTTTTATCAATTCGATGCCGAAAATCCGAAAAATTTAAAGCAGCTGAGTGTGATTCCTGTGGAAAGATAGATATGAGATTTTGAGATATGAGATAGTGAGACTTTTCAGTAACAGTAAAAAACTAAGTATTCCATGAACATATTAAATTTGAAAACGAACTGTCTCATATCTCATAGTCGACCGAAGGGAGGACGATCTCGTATCTCATATCTCAAAAAACTAAAGAAACCAATAGTGTTTGTAATCTTCGTAGTGCTGTGCGCTCACTGTCAAGTACGCGCACAGACTACTACGACGAGCATAGATACTATGAAGAGTGACGTAGTGTACTTGAAAGATGGTAGCATTTTTAGGGGGAGTATCTTGAAATACTACCCCAATGCTACTTTAAAAATGCGCATCCATGGTGGTTCTAAGGTCACTTTTCACGCCAACAAAATCGAGCGAGTCGTGCAGTCGCCTTATGGTGCAGAGGTAGTAGAAGTAGAGGAAAACGAACGTCGTGTACCGATCATACCAGAAAATGGATTTACACATACAGCTTCTTTAGGGATGCTCAATGGTACGACGCCTTGGTCAGGTGATGCAATAGCCGGATTGAGTTTGCACTACACACTAGGCTATCAGTTTGCTGAAAACTACAATGTAGGAGTGGGATCTGGTGTCGATTACTATTACTTAGCGCAGCGCGAGATGCTCGTTCCAGTTTTTCTACAAATGAAGCGCACCTTTCCTTGGAAACCTTCTTTTCAGCCCTTTATAAGTATGGCTGCGGGTTATGGATTCGGGTTGACAAGTGAAGATCAAAACGTCATTGACGCGGAAGGTGGATTCCTGTGGCATCCGGCAGTAGGTGTGGCACTGGGTTCATCCAAAGACTATCATTGGCAGCTGGATGTAGGCTATCGCTGGCAAGAAGCCGATTTTACTTTCGAAAATCAATGGTGGAATCGAGCAACGACGACGCATGAGATGACGTACAAACGATTTGTAGTGCGCTGGTCGTTAAGTTTTTAGCATGGATTATAACCCATAACCCATGCTCCATAAAAGATGACCCATGAAATAATATGAGCAAGTACACAGACAAAGACATTATCGAAGGATGCGTCAATAATGACCGCTTCTTTCAGGAACTGCTTTATCGGCAACACTTCCGCACGATGATGGGTATTTGTCTACGCTACACCCAAGATAGAGATGTGGCGATGCAGATCGTCAATGATGGTTTTTTAAAGGTTTTCAAAAAGATAGACACCTTTTCACACAAAGGCTCCTTTGAAGGCTGGATCAAACGCATCATTTATCATAGTGTGTCTGATTATTTTAGATCGGCGAAATCCAACCAATCCTTGCGATTTTTATTGCTAGAAGACAGAGACGAAGCAACGACAACCAACGCATTAGACAACCTATACTTTGAGGATATCATGAATATGGTGGACTTGCTGCCACCTGCTACTCAGCAAGTATTTGTGTTGTATGCCATTGAAGGCTACAAACACCACGAGATAGCGAGTCGCTTAGACATCAGCGAAGGAACGTCCAAATGGCATCTTTCAGCTGCTCGAAAGCAACTCCGAAAATTGATCGACAAACACCGCAAAGCGCAAGCGAATGCAAGCTGATCCGAGTAACAAATTGAACGACAAAGACTTTGAAGACCTCGCTTGGTCTAAAATGTCTGCCCTGCTGGACGCAGAAATGCCAGTAGAGAAAAAAAAGCGACGAGGCTTGATCTGGCTGTTTTTACTGACAGGCTTACTGGCTGCTGCTGCGCTAGGTTGGTGGATGTATCAAGGTGGAGGCGATGATGTAAATTTGATTGAGCCGTCTATTGCAGTAGAAAGAGGCAACCTCGATGCAGATGAGACCGCTGATAATCAAAGTGACCCGATCATTACTGACAGAATAGAAGAAGCACAAACTTCAAATGATAAGGTAACCACAATCGACCCTCAACGCTCAAGAATGATCGCTGATGAACAACCAACGGAGGTTGTTACTGAAAACAATCACTCACTGTTGACGACTTTGGTAGAAAAAGAAACGACTTCCTTAAATAAAGAGAAGACAACAGCTCCAGTTTCATCTCCAGAAGAAGCTACATTCGAAGATATTGAATCGACTGTCTCAGAAACAATCATTGAGCAAGAAATACCCACTAAAGTCAAGGTAATTTTGATCGATCCGTTGACTTCCAGTACTGCTTTATTGTCTCAAAATGAGCAATTTACCATCACTACTAGCATTGATTTATCGAAAGCAAAAGTCAACCGATGGTCAGTAGAAGGAGTTGGTGGAGCTATTTTTGCGATCAACGAATCGACTCATCCATTTTTAGGGACACGACTCAATTATCGCTTTCAGCCTAGATGGCAGATCGGGCTAGGTGTAGACTATATATTTGGGCAGCAGGTGGAGAATGATGTTATAGAGCAGGAAGTTATGACTATGGATTTGCCAGAGTTCGAAACGACTGCTATTGCTGAAGACACGACGACCTCTTTCTCGGTACATCCATTCTTGCGTCTTCCCATTTTTATCACTTATCAAGTACATCCACGCTGGCAAATCTCAACAGGAACTGCTTATTTACGACCATTTAATCAGGAAGCTAATGAACGTGATCTTGTCGCCATAAGTACAACTTCCAGAGGCAGTGGTAATCAAGAGATTCAAGATCAACTCGCTGGACAGAAATATGCCGGACAGCCGCTTTCTCCTTCTTGGCACTGGCAAGCTGGATTATCTTTCCATGCTACTTCTCAACTCAATTTCAAGTTGCAGTATCAACAGCAATTCGATCAGCAACTGGCGCATCCGCTGCGACAGTCTTTTCAGTTGGGCATTCGATATCGGCTGGTGAAGTGGTGATCTAAATAGTAGCCTGCCAGTTTTCACGCTCAGTATGAGCTACAGCTCTTCTTTCCGTTTCAACCACCAAAAAAATGCTTCTTTGCATCTATCTAATCGGACAAAGGAGAGGAATCACTATCTTTCCACCTAGATTAGAAACAACATTGACTGAACAGCAAGCCATAAGCCGCGCGAAAGCGAATGATCCAAAAGCACAGCAATGGATTTACAATCGTTTTGCCCCCCAAATGTTAGGGGTGTGTCGTCGCTATGTCAAGTCCACAGAAGATGCGGAAGATGTGATGGTCGAAGCCTTTTTTAAAGTTTTGTCCAAATTGAAGCAATTCAGTGGAAATGGTAGCTTTGAAGGCTGGATCAGGCGAGTCATGGTCAATGAAAGTTTAATGTTTTTGCGAAAAAACCATGCTTTGAAAGAAGCCACTGATTTGGAAAATATTGATCTGCCGGAGACGCGCATCAGTGCCTTAGAAGAACTCAAGGCGCAAGACATTCTCCGTTTATTAGATGATTTACCCATTGGCTATCGCACCGTCTTCAATTTGTACGTCATCGAAGGCTACAAGCATCGAGAAATAGCTGAAGAGCTAGACATTAGTATCAATACATCTAAGTCACAATTGATTTATGCAAAAAAGCGGATGCAGGAATTATTGAGGAAGCAAGGAGAAGAGTATGAGAGAAGTGAGAAGGTGAATAAAAGGTGATGCATGACAGGTGAGAAAGTGATGAATGAAAACTTTGATCCTTGAATAGTGAGTAGATAAAGTTCACCGCTAAACTAAAATAAAAACTAAAGCTGCTGTAGCTAAAGTTACGCAACTAACAAAAATAGCTAGCAGCTAATTGCTAAATTATGAAACCAGATAAAGACATATTCCATCAATTTCGGGAGCAGTCCGAACACCTAGAAGTGCAGCCGAGCGATCAGGCTTGGGCACGTCTACAAGGTCGATTGCAACAGGAAAAGCCAGTTGCCAAAAGGCGATGGCTACAACAGTGGGCAGTAGCGGCTTCGTTATTGCTGGTGCTGGGTGCAATTTCGATACTTTCTACATTTTTGATGAATTCAAACGAGCAATATGCAGAACTAGAGCTAGAAGATAGTTTGACCCCGACTGTCGAGACGAGCCAAGACATTTATCAGCTGCAACGGCAGTATGCAAAGGCATCCGTCAATGAAGGAACGGCTTCCAAAAAGCTCGTCGCTGCGGTCAAGTATTTCTACGATGAGCCAGTTGAGCAAGTACAGCCATCTGCTTCCGTTGCAGCAGAACGGGTAGAAGAAGTAGTAGAAGAAACGCTTGTACCGATCAGTTTCGACTGGTTACTAGGTGACTGGAAAGGCAGTGTAGAAGCCGGAACATCTACCGAAAAATGGCAAAAAGAAGGTGACGACCTATATGGTCAAGGGGCACTAGAAGTCGCCGGAAAAGTCGTTTTTACCGAACGGATGCGACTGACCAAGCGTGGCGATCAATGGTTCTACATCCTACAACTCGATCCTTATGCCGAGCCTGCTGTTTATGCGTTGAAGCAAACTGACGATCAAAAAATGATTTTTAAAAATCGAGGAACAGGCTTTCCGGCTCAGGTCGTTTTGCTACGCAATACAGACGGTAGCTTTTCGACTCAACTATTGGCTGATGACTACATCGAACTGTCTTCCACTCAGCTCGATTTTTTGACGAAACGTAATGTACTTTTGGTGGATAAAGCGGTGCGAAATTTGGTGAAAAAGTAAGAAAATCAATATTGTTCTGATAATTAAAAGCCCTTTGAAAATATACGTTTTCAAAGGGCTTTCAATATTTTATAAATATTTGATAATCAGTATATTACTCTCACACTCTCACACTCTCACACTCTCACACTCTCACACTCTCACACTCTCACACTCTCACACTCTCCTTAAAAGTCCCCATCGCCGCCATCATAGCCACCTCTGCTACGACCGCCTCGTTTCTTCTTTTGGTTCAAGCGATAGTTGAAAGTCAACGTCGTCGTACGTGCTCGCCATTGGAAAACATTCTCGGAAGTAAAGCCTGGTTCTTCTATCAAATAGCGATATTGTCTAGAGTTCAGTAAATCACGCACACTCAAAGTCAGCGTGCCATTGCCTTGCATGATGTCTTTGCTCAAGCCTAAATCAATGCTGTACAAAGCGCGCACTTTACCTTGTGGCTGTATGCGGGGCGCGCGATAATTGAAGCGGACTTGAAGATCGGTATTTTTCCAAAAAGTAGTACGAGAAGTTAAGCGAGTAAACCAAGTATAAGTGTCTGCATTCAAGTCCCGGCTGATGCCTTCTGCATTCATAAACTCTCCAGAAGTGATGGCGCGGAAGAAGTTAAAATCACCATTCAGTCGCCACCAATCAGCTAAATTGTAGTTGTAAGTCACTTCCACACCATAGCTATCTTCGGTCGCAATATTTTCAGGTCGGCGGATGGTATTACCATTATCATCGGCAGTGAAAAGTCGCTGAATCACATCTTCTGTATGACGATAGTAAATGGAGGAGCCAAGCGATCCTTTTTCCCAATACTTAATATGCCCCAACTCATAAGAGTCAGTAAATTCTGGTGTCAGATTTGGATTGCCGCTAAAGAAATTACGAGCATCGCTAAAAGTAAAAAATGGATTCAAGTCCCAAAAACGTGGACGACGGATGCGGCGGCTATAGCTCAATTGTAGCGCATTGCCTCCTGCTAGATCATAAGTTAGAAAAGCGCTTGGGAACAAATTAGCGTATTCTTGATCGTTGACCTCATTGGTTTGTTCTAGTTCGGTACGGACATCTGAATACTCGGTACGCAACCCAAATTGGTAAGAAAATTTGTTGATTTTATTGCCATAAGTGGCATAGACACCGTGAATGTTTTCGTCATAGATGAAATTGTTGCTCAGACCAGGTAAACTGAACCAATCGCCATCCTGCAACTCTTCTACCAGATAATCATTTCTGATTTGACGAATCGATCCCAGATAACCCAACTCAAATCGACCATTTTTGCCAAAAGGCTGCACATAATCTATCTGAATCAGACCGCGTTGCTCGCCTTCGTCATTATTGGAGCGTTGCAATAAATTCGGCACATTCAAATCATTTCTGTTGCCGTCGAAATAAGTTTCTCGAAAATCTGAGCTTTCTACCTCATCATTCAATTGATACCGAAAATCGACAGATAAATTGTGCCCTTTGCGTTTGAAATCTTTTTTATAGCTCAGAGAATATTCCAAATTGGTTTCGTCCTCGTCTTCATCATCTGTCCGCTCCACGACGCCCACTCGGTTGTCCAATCCAAAAACATAATCCTCGTACAGCAAATTGGTAAAGTTATCATCATGGCTGCGGCTGTACAAAAAGCTAGTCGTCAGTATATCTTTATCTGAAAAATAGTAGTCCGCTCCCAATCGCACATTATTCGACCAACCAGTACGAAGGCGATCTCTGTCAATATTGGTGAAAAAGAGGGTGTCATTTCGCGTGAAGCGTTGATCGTTAGAGCCAAGACCAGGATTTTCGTTGTACCGAATGCCGTAGTTGACGAAAAAATTGAATTTATCGCGGCGAAAATTGACATTGGCAGCCGCACCGTAAGTATCGGGATAACCTACATTGATATCAAAAGAGCCATTGATACCTTTCTGCTTTTCCTTTTTCAAAACAATATTAATGATGCCGGTCATCCCCTCAGCTTCATAGCGTGCCGAAGGGTTGGTGATAACCTCAATTCGTTCAATCAAGTTGGCAGGAATAGAGCGCAGTCCATTCATATTATCAGCATTGACTAAGCCTGAAGGTTTTCCGTTGACCAAAATGCGGACATTGCCACCCCTCAGCCCGACGTTGCCTTCTACATCAACTGTCACGGAAGGAACATTGTCTAAAATCTCTACTGCTGAGCCACCCATATTCGCGAGATCTTTGCCGACGTTGAAGACGCGCTTATCAAGCATCATTTGCATTTCGCTCTTTTCAGCACGCACTTCCACTTCTGCTAGAGTAGTCGTCGATGCACCTAAATTGATGACCCCTAAGTCCAATGTTCGTTGCCCGCGTTCAAGGTTGAGATTTTCTATGGTCACCGTTTCGTAAGAGATAAACTCTGCTTTCAAAAAGGCATCGCGTATCCTGCCTGTCAGTTCAAATTTACCTTCTGTATCGGTGATTGTTCCAGCGATGATGCTAGTATCTTTTTTATTGAACAGGGTAACGGTCGCGTATTCCAATGGCAATCCGCTTTCTGCATCATTGATCTGTCCGATAATGGTGGTCGCTTGAAAAGTTTCGCTTGGACCTTGCGCCAATAGATAAGTACTGATGAATAAAAAAGTAAGTAGTAGGCGTATTTCTTTAAACATGATGAGTATTGTTAGTAACCTCATAAGCGAGTGATCGCTTCAATGTTCATTGTTTCGAGCCAACGATCTGTGAACGACATATTGAGCGGGGCGAACGACATAGATCTAAATAGAAAGCTAAGAAACCCAGTGCTTGAACAACGTTGAAATGACGGGTTAGATTCGTAGGTCAGTGGCAAGCTAGACAAGGCAAAAAAGCCTAAGCATAGCCGTAGTTACGCCGAGGCTTTTAACGCAGTATAATTTTTCAATGATTCGAAGATAGCCGTCAATCTTAATTTGGTCAAGCACTAGGTCTAGTGGGGAATACAAAAAATGGCGAAGTGTAATTTTTTATGTCAAAGCAAAAGGCATACTAGACGGGAGAGAGCTGATGCTTGTTGCAGAAAGGCTACTGGGTGGGCATAAAAAAAGGGTGACGACAACCATAATGGTCGCCGCACCCTGTATAACCCCAAAAAACCAAATTAAAAGGCTAACTTGAACGCTCTTTAATTTGATAATTGAGCTTGAACTTTCCTTAGAAATTCGACTTTTAAATAAACAACTTTAGTTGTTTATTGTGACACAAATATACAGTGCATTCTTTTCATATCCTAATACAAACAAATTTTTTAACACTTTTTCTATAAATTAATGAAAACTGATCGCTCAGAACCCCCGCCAATCCTGTAATAATGACTGCCGATCAGTTTTTAAGTAATTTTTTGTTTTGGCGTCCAATGATCGAAAATGCTGCACCGCTCGCCAATCTAAAAACACATCTCGATACAAAAGAGCCAGATAACTCAGAAGCGGAAAAGCCAATACGATCAGCCAAAACCAAGCCTTACCGATGATCGCTCCTGCAATGATGAGTAGAATAGCATAGATCAAAATACCTGCCATACTTCCCACGAGCATCATCGAAGCGATGAATTCCGGCTTTTTGACACCTTTCATGACTCGTTTGCCAATCAAATAAGGAAGAAAACCCAAAATAGCACCTGCTAAAAAGATCGGTGCACCTAAAATGACCGTCAGCCAATACATGAATCCTATTTGTTTGCTTTTTGCCACGCCTAAGTCCGTTACATTCAACTCTTCCAATCGCGTTTGATATACCTCGATTGCATCGAACAAGGCAGATTTTTCTAGCTCGGATAATTCATTCAGCTCATTGACCAGCTCGATCTCTTCTTGCAGTGGTTTTGGATTTTTGGATAATGGTGGAAATAGCGACACTCGCTGATCGTGGCGATTCATATCTAGCAACTGATCGGCTAACCAAACATCTTCTTCTTTTTTCACATCTACCATCAGCGGTTGCATTCCATCTTGAATGTCTTTGGTCAGCTTCAATAGTGCTTTTCGTGCATTTTCTTTATGCAGTTTGATATAGTCTGCCACATCAATCGGGTCGCCTATCTTGACAGCGGCAGTTGACCGAAATTTGGAAACATTAGAATAGGTCAGCCCGATCGGCACAATCGTCATATCGGTATCGCCATATTTATCGTATGTCCCAAATACAATACGTGCCGTCCCGCGTTGTACTTTTCGCAATCGCTTTCTGTGATCGTGTGAGCCTTCCACCATGATAGAAATGTCTTTTCCTTCGTGCATAATTTTGTAAAAGTCCTCAAACAAATCTTGATTCTGTTTGACTGCGCTAAAACCATCTCTCGCCCTGAAAATGGGGATGAGTCTGATCTGATCCATTAACCAACGGATGACAGGAGAGACTTTGAAATAATCGCCACGCAAGATAAAGTAACAGTTATAAGCCGAAAACACCATGAAGATGAAGGAATCTGTAAAGGCGGTCGGATGATTGACAGCAAAGATGGTCGCCCCTTTTTTTGGCGGTAGTTTGTCTTTATCGATATAGTAAATTTTTCGATAAATGAGACGTAAGCATAAGGCTGCAAAATGTTTCCCAAATTGATAGATGAGCATAGATGAGCGATTGGTCTAGCCAGCAAAGGTAAAGTTTGAATATAATTTCTTACAATTGACGGTTGAAGCCGAAGGAATTATTACAGGGAAGTTGTAAAAAATAATCAGCCTGAGGCAGACAAGTTCTATCCGTTTTTGATTTTCTCACAAACGATTACTGCGTTACTCGTCAGTCGTGTAACTACGGCTATCCTCCTTCTTCATGCCTCCGCTTCTCGGAGCAGGCTTTGTACTCGCTTGCGATAATTATCAAAAACTGGGATACTTTACTTATTACAAATTCCCTTATTTTCGCGGCTGTTTTTGACAGTAGCTGATTTACTAAGCTTTCATACCTGATAAGTGTCGGGTTAGTAAATCTAAACATAGATATATGAACATCATAGAAGAACTCCGTTGGCGCGGAATGCTCCAAGATTTCACGCCAGGTATAGAAGAATATTTTGAAAGTGGCAAGCGCACTGCTTATATTGGTTTCGATCCGACTGCGCCGTCGTTGACCATCGGGAACTATGTGCAAGTGATGCTTTTGACACATTTGCAGCGACATGGACATCAGCCGATCATCTTGATGGGTGGTGCGACAGGTCGGGTAGGAGACCCTTCTGGCAAAGATCAGGAGCGACAGTTGAAAACATACGAGGAGCTAGATCATAACCTGGCATTTCAGCAGCGACAGTTCAGCAAATTCCTCAACTTTGAGGAAGGCGAAAACAAAGCATTGTTTGTCAATAACTACGACTTCTATGCGGACATGAATGTATTGGATTTTTTGCGACAGGTCGGTAAAACACTGACTGTCAATTATATGATGAGCAAAGAATCGGTCAAAAAGCGCATCGAAACTGGAATTTCTTTTACGGAGTTCAGCTACCAACTGCTACAAGGCTATGATTTTCAGTGTCTGTTTGAAAAATACGGTTGCAGCATCCAAATGGGTGGCTCCGATCAGTGGGGCAACATCACCGCAGGCACAGAATTTATTCGCCGCAATCTGAGCGAGAAAGCCTATGCAGTGACCACGCCATTGCTGACGAAAGCGGATGGTTCTAAATTTGGAAAATCGGAAAAGGGCAATATCTGGCTTGATCCTGAGATGACTTCGCCTTATCGCTTCTACCAGTTTTGGATCAATGCAGATGATCGAGATTTGGCGAAATTTTTCCGCTATTTTAGTTTGAAGTCGAAGGAAGAAATCGAGGACCTAGAAGCAGAGTATTCGGAGAATCCAAGAGCGTTAAAACAACTGTTGGCAGAAGAGCTGACCAAGCGTGTACATTCTGGTGAAGACTATGATTCTGTGCAAAAAGTGACCCAACTGCTCTTCAATAAGAAAGCAAGTCAAGAGCAACTACTGTCTTTGAGTGAAAACGATCTGAAAATGGTCGCATCAGAAATTCCGAGCTTCATCATTCCAAAAGATAGCTTGGCAAATGGTCTCAACATCATTGACTTACTAGCAGAATATACGCAAATCGTTGCTTCCAAAAGTGATGCTCGTCGCGCCATAAAAGGCAACGCCATCAGTGTCAACAAAGCCAAAATCAACAATCACGAGCATAGCGTGACTACTGAAAATCTGCTGCAAAGCAAATATCTGATGGTCGAAAATGGGAAGAAGAATAAGTATATGCTAATGGTGGAGTAAATATGTTCCAATCAGTGAAAAATCAGCGGTGAGCGTCTTTTAGTAAAATCACCCAGATGAAGACGCTCACCATTTTTTTCGCTTTCATTCATTTTTTTTATCTGACCGTTTACGCCCAACAATCCAGCCGCATCCTCTACGAAGCCGACAACGGCTGCCTCACCTATGTTACTGATCAAAATCACAACTACATCCCCGACTACAGCTATGCCGGATACCGCTACGGAGAAGAAGCACTGCCTTTCGTCCCGACAGTAAAAACAATCCAGCCCATAGCAGGTGACAATACCGCTCACATACAAGCAGCACTCGATGAAGTGGCTCAGATGACCGCAGACAGCAATGGCATACGAGGGGCACTATTGCTGGAAGCAGGCATTTACCGAATCAATGGTAGTGTTACGGTAGGAGAAAGTGGAGTAGTGCTTCGTGGTGTCGGGCAAGAGACAGATACAGTAACCAATACTATTTTGATCGCCACTGGAACAGATACGCGCAACTTAGTCTGTGTCGGTCACGCGCCCAATGTAAACAACAGCTGGACAAATCGACTCATGAATACGACCACTCTCGTCACCAGCGAATTTTTGCCAGCAGGCGTCCGCACCATTGCTGTGGAAGATCCAAGTTTATACGAAATCGGCGACCACATTATGATTAAGCACGTCAGCACGAATGAATGGCTAGCAACCATCAATTTTGGAGATACGGACTCGGATGATCCTTGGCGATTTGGAGAGATCGATTTGTACTATAATCGCATCATTACTGCTATCGAATTAGAGGAAAAAAAGCTAATGCTAGATGTACCGATTTACGATCATTTGGAGCGTTCGTTATCTCAAGCCCAGGTGTACAAATATGATCGTTCTGCCATTAAAACAAAAGTTGGTGTCGAAAATCTACGCATCATCATCGAAACGGCTGGCGAAGAAGATGAAAATCACGCTCGGTCAGCGATCGTTCTCAATGGGACAGAGGATAGTTGGGTGCGCGATGTGACGGCATTACATTTTACGTATGCGGGTGTGGACATTTATCGCTCCAATAGAATCACCATCAAAGATTGCAGGGCCATAGAACCACACTCCATGGTCACAGGTGGACGCCGCTATAACTTTGCCGTCGGTCGATTGACGAATAATATTCTTTTTGACAACTGCTTCGCCAATTTAGGACGCCATGCCTACGTTTCCAATGGAGCCAGCCAAGCAGCAGGTATTGTTTTCTACAACTGTCGCTCCGATCAAGATTTGAGTACGATAGAGGGACATCGCCGCTGGAGTCAAGCCCTATTGTATGACAATCTAATCGCTACCAATCCACAAACTACTCGTGTTTTGGGACTCTATAATCGGGGGCGATTCGGGACAGGACATGGCTGGGCGGCGGTGCATAGTATGGCTTGGAATGTACGCATCGAAGACAATAAAGCGATGGTCATACAGCGACCGCCTGAACGACAAAACTACTCCATAGGCGCGAAAGCCAATTTCAATGTGTCCGCGCCTTTTTCACATCCCAACGGCTGGATTGAACTGACACAGCAACAGTTGGTGATTCCATCTTTGTATGAAAAGCAGTTGGAAGCGCGACTAAAAAATGGTGCGTTATTGGATGCTCCAGCAAAATTGATGGCTGCCGTTCTTGAAGACAATCGGGTAGAACTAAATTGGCTGGATATTTCAAGCGAAGAGCAGCAATATCGAATCGAATTCAAAGATAGCGAAGCGGAAGCATTTCAAGTATTAGCAATCCTACCTGCGAATACTACTCGCTTTGTACATGAGCTGAATGAAAGTGAGTTTCCACCCTTGACTTATCGCGTACAGGCAGTCGATGAGGTTTGTTATTCCCCTTTTTCCAATCCGGTAAGTATTGAGATGACGACGGCTATCGAAGAAATTTCACTAGAAGATAGCTTGGTTTTACCTAATCCATTTTCGGATGAGTTGCTTATCGAGAGTGATGTTTCTTTCTCTGCTATCAAAGTCTATACCATAGATGGCAAACTTATTTTTTCGAGCCAAAAACAACTCAATACCATTGCTACTACTGAGTGGACAAGAGGGGTCTATATTTTGAAATTGATGAATGGAGAGCAGCTAATTGGAGTGCAAAAAGTGGTGAAAGAATAGCTGTTTTTTATGCCCGGTCCATCGTAACAATAGACAAGCAGGTAGGTCTAGTTCTTTGAGTAACTCTGGTCAAGAAACGAAAACCTACTCTTTAATTTCAATACTACACTTACCGCTTTGAGATCCGGTTTTGCGTCACCTGCTTTTGCCGCGAACATTTAAAACGTCCCACATCATCCAATCGTTTCTTGCGATGTTTTGTCTTACGACCTTGCACGCGTGCGCGCCACTTCTTCCAGTTTTTGAGGGTCATTTCGTACTTCATCAGCTTGATGACTTCGCTTTCTTTCAGCCCAAACTGATCTTCTATAGCATCAAAAGGGGTTCTGTCCTCCCATGCCATACCAACGATTCGGTCGATGTCGCGCTCGCTGAGTTCGTGTTTTTGATAAAGCTTTTTCATACTAGCGTAACGTGTTAGTTTTAGAGGAGTTCTTCAAAATGGAGTCAAGTTTTTTTGGTACATTTCGTTTTATTCTAAAACATCTGAGAATACAAAAGAACATTACACCAAATTCAAAAACAAATTACGTATATCAACCGATTCATTTGAAGCTACTCTTCGTTGAAAATGCTCGCCTTAGCTATGGCTAGGACTGTGGTTTTCGCCCCCGCAAGCGGGACAGGCTTCGATTAGCCTCATAATAATCTAGTTTCTATTTACGTACTTCATTATTGAAATTGGTATTAGACATTATTAAGTTAAAAATTGACTAAAATATATTTTCCTGATATACAGCTATTTGTGAGATCGATCCGACATCCGAAATCACAAATCGTAAATGTCTATTTAAAAGGTGTGTGTATTCACGATATTATCTTTCAATCACGAATTAGTATGAAACAAACAAAACTCATTTACAGCTTTCTGCTGCTGTTATTTTCTGGGTCTATTTTCGCTCAAAATATTGATAAGCTCAAAGTCGAAGCTCAACAGTACATCGACAACAACGCCAAACTCGGGCAAGTGATGGTCGACAAGATTTTTAGCTTTGCCGAATTGGGTTTTCAGGAAACAGAATCCTCTAAATACTTGACGGACATTCTCAAAAAAGAAGGCTTTGAGATCGAATATGGACTTTCGGGCGTACCGACAGCTTGGTGGGCGAAGTGGGGGAGCGGCAAGCCGGTAATTGCATTGGGAAGTGATTTGGATTGTATCCCAAGAGCTTCTCAAAAACCGGGAGTTGCCTATTATGATCCTATCGTGGAAGGTGCACCCGGACATGGCGAAGGGCATAATGCCGGCATTCCGTTGAATATTTTGTCGGCGATGGCGGTCAAAGACATCATGGAGCGAGAGGGTATTCAAGGAACGTTGATTTTATGGCCGGGGATTGCAGAAGAGTTGGTGGGGACAAAAGCTTACTTTACGCGCGATGGCTACTTTGATGATATTGATCTCTGCATTTTTACACACGTCTCTAGCAATATGAGTGTCTCCTATGGGCAGGCGCGTGGCACTGGTTTGATTTCTGTGGAATATACATTCGAGGGAGAAGCGGCTCATGCGGCAGGCGCACCTTGGCGTGGTCGTTCGGCTGCGGATGCGGTGGAGTTGATGAATATCGGTTGGCAGTATCAGCGAGAACATCTTGATCCTTTGCATCGCTCTCATTCGGTCATCAAATATGGTGGTGATCAGCCAAATGTAGTACCGAACAGAGCGTCGATATGGTACTATTTTCGTCATGTGACTTATCCCAAAATCATGGGTGTCTATGAGCGTGCCAATGCCATCGCGGATGGAGCGGCTCTGATGACCAATACGACTGTGGAGCGCAAAGTATTGGGTTCTGCTTGGCCTAGACATTTCAATCAAGTGATCGCCGAAACGATGTATGAAAATATCAAAGAAGTGGGTCTGCCGGATTGGTCAGCCGACGATCATACACTAGCAAAGTCGCTAAAGCTCAATTTACACGGCGAAAATGATGATACCACAGGTTTGGCGATGAAGCTGGATACAATTGGGTTGCCCGTCATCCGATTTGTGAGTGGTGGCTCAGATGACATCGGCGATATTTCTTGGAAGTTGCCGACGGTGACCTTGCGTTTTCCTTCCAATATTTCAGGATTGCCCGGACATCATTGGGCGAATGCAGTGACCATGGCAACACCTATAGCTCATAAAGGTGTGATTGCAGGGGCGAAGGCAGAAGCGATGACTTTATTAGATTTATTTCTGAAACCAGAGCTAGTCGATCAAGCCTGGGCGTATTTCAGAAATGAACAAGGCATGAAACAAGAATATATCCCCATGATTACAGAAGACGATGAACCTGCCACTTACCTCAACGCCGACATTATGGAAGAATACCGCCCGCAACTTGAAGCGTTTTACTATGACGAAACGAAGTACGACAGTTATTTGGAGCAGTTGGGGATTAAATATCCAACGTTGGAAAAACCTGAAGAATAGGTAGATTGTTTGGATGATTTACTGGATAAATGCACAGACGGATAGATGTGCAGATAATCTGTCATTCGTCATTTGAAATTGAAGAAATGATTTCACAAAAAATGATAGATGCTCTAAATGAGCAAATTTCGCTAGAAGGTTATGCCTCTTTTTTATATCTCTCGATGGCATCCTGGTGTGACAAAGAAGGATTGGAAGGCTGTACGCAGTTTATGCATCGCCAATCGGCAGAAGAGCGGGAGCATATGTTGAAGATTTTTCACTATTTGAGTGAAGTAGACGCACACGCCTTGACGCCCTCTGTCCAGCAAGCACCTCACGAGTTTGATTCTGTGCAGGAAATGTTCAAAAAAGTCTATACACACGAGCAAAAAGTGACCAATTCAATCCACAAACTGATGAGCATTGCCATTAGCGAGAATGACTATACTACGCATAACTTTTTACAATGGTATATCGAGGAGCAGCGCGAGGAGGAGGATTTGATGCGCAAGATTTTGGATAAGATCAAGATCATCGGGAATGGTCCTTCGAGTTTGTATTATATTGATAAAGAAATAGCGGCGGTCAATGAAATGGAGCTGGCGGCAGAAGGAAAGGAAGAATAGTTTTTAGCGAATAGCACTTAGCTAGCAGCCATTAGCTATTCACCGTCCAGCTTTGGGTCAGCTCTTTCAGTTTAGAAGAGTTTTTGAACATAAAAAAGTACTTCTTGGCAACTAAATAAAAATAGAAATGAAAAGATACGTTGCCTTCCTTCGTGGCATCAATGTCGGCGGACATCACAAAGTCCCGATGGCAGAACTGAAATCAGAACTACAAAAAATGGGATGCCAGAACGTAGTGACGATACTAAACTCCGGAAATGTGCTATTTGAAGTTGAAGAAGATACTCGTCTCGAAAAGCAACTGGCAGCACGATTAGAGTCGAAGTTTGGATTTCCGATTCCGACGATCGTGAGGACTTTTGAGGCGACTGCTGATCTGGCGCATAATGATCCCTTTGAAGGTATGGAAGTAACAAAAAACACCAAACAGTACATTTCTTTTCTACAGCAAGAAGTGGATAGTAACGTCACTGTGCCTTGGACAAGCGAAGACGGAGCGTATCAGATTATAGAAAAAAGAGGTCTGAATATCATCAGTCTGCTCGATCTGTCACGCTCCAAAACGGTCAAGGCGATGAAGATATTGGAAGACATCTACGGCAAAGACATCACGACTCGAAACTGGAATACGATAGGGCGAGTAATGAAGAAGGCGGAGGGACTGAAGTGGGTCGATTCTGACAGCTAGTTTTCACAACTTTTAGTGCTTTAGATTTCTGAGATAAGCCACATCTCTTGGCATTTTTCGGAGTAGCGGTATACTCTCCGACGCAATAAAATGTCTACTTGAGCAAGTGAATTTACACAGATTAATAAAGACAGTGTCCATCCAAGTCATTTCATTACGATTTTCATTTTTTCGACTTCGTTCGTTCAGTCGGAGCGAAGCGAAGCGAAGTGAGGATTACGACTGAACGTCCCAGCATCGACGCCGTAGCGAGCGCATGCGAGCTATGGACGTTGATGCTTTGTTGGGCCCTTCTTTTTTCTCTGAGTTTAATTTGTTAATTTCTAATTCCACTCTTTTTAGTTGCAAATAATAGTACTGTTTTATAAAGTTTTAATACTTGATTATTCATATCCTCTATGATAGATTCAATTTCTTTAAAGAACTTTTCTCTCTTATTCGATTCCATCGACATTTGAAGGGAAAATGTACTCAATAATCCTAAATATTCTTCTTTTGAATATAGTTTTTTCCAATGATATTCATTTTTTTCAATGTTCAGTAAATCTTCTCTACGGTTGAAATAATCCCAATGTTCATTTATTGTTTCTTCCATG
>JBCDHX010000060.1:0-31962 GCA_038749535.1 Bacteroidota bacterium | reverse complement strand
TGTATTCTACTTTCTCTACGCTAAAGGGAGAACTCAGATTTAATAATTGCGCAAAAAATACACGTGATTGCATAGTACTTAATTGATTTTGTTTATCTTAATATAGTACCGCAATTTAACCATTGAAAATCATATTGAGCCGCATTTTATTGATAGTTATTTATGTTCGTAGAATCCAATATCAGGTGCATTTCCGCTATAAGACAACCCGACATCCTTCCCTTTATCTACAGCAAATCCACCATCAACAGGCTGATAATAAGTTGCCCATCGTTCGCCGCTATATTGATAATTGGGATCGCCCAAATAGTTGTTTTCAAACCTCGATAACCCACTCTGTTTCCAATCAGTTGCCGCCGCAGTGTATTTAATGTTATGCGTAGCGACTATATGCTTGCCTTTTGCTTGAATGTCTGTGGTCGTATTGAAGAATGCATTGTTGTGGATGGCAATATCTTTGATTCGTTCTCCTTTGATATTGATTGATGTTCTATGTCGATCAAATACGTTATTGACAATCTGAATATTTTGAAAATCCCACCGCTGACTATTGTCAATATAAATCGCCGCTCCGCCTGCCCAATTGTCTTTAGGAGAAGTGTTGTAAAAGATAGAATTGCGAATGCGGATATGCTTTCGTCCCATATTCCAAATAGCTATGCCAATACCTTTATCTTGAATATAGCAGTGATGCAAATCAACACCTGGCAATCCAATCTCTATGCCTTCTTTAGTGCTGTTTTTATCTTGATCTATGATACGAATATCATGTAGATCAAGCTGTTCATAAGCAGCAGGCGTACCGAATATTTCAGGATGATTGACGAATGAGAGCCAAGTATTACACTGAATGTTGTAGACTTCATTTCCTGCTCCCAAATTCCACAATTCAATGCCAATATCTTCGCCCCACAAATTATCAGTTTCACTCACTTCGATTTCACAATCATGAAGCTCTAAGTCTTTGAAATAACCATCGTAAATAAACTTAATGCCGTAGCCTTCTTCATCTTGAATCTTGATGTTATAAATTTTTGCGCCATTCAATTGAGCAATATTCAAATTGCCCAAGCTCTCGTCCGATAAGTCTTTTCCTGAATTGATGAATGTGCAATCATGCACCACAATATCTTCCAAATAGTATTCTGGCAACTCAAACCAAGGCTTGTCGCCACTTGCAATGACTGCACCACGCTGCGCCAAATCTCTAAAAGTGATATGCGACAACTGAACTGCATGTCTATTTTCGACCCAAATGCCAGCTTTCAATTGTTTGCCGTCGCCATCGATCGTAAAGCCACGCAACGATTGATTGCCATTTTCAGGTGGCAACATCGTGCTATGAATGTCTCGAAAACGACTGGTGTGAGGTGAAACCAACAAAATCAAAGCACCATCATACCACAGCTTGAAATTACGATGATTGGGGTCGATATCATCTGGTAAATGCACACCACTAGACATCAAAATTGTATTGGCTTCTCCACTGCCTACCACATGCACGCCCAATGGCAAAATTGCTGATTCCGTTTCTACAAAGGTGCCTGCATCCAAATGAATCGTGTCACCTTCTTCTGCCGGTATCATTCGGCTAGCATAGCCCAATGTTTTGAATGGCAAATCAAGTGTTCCTGCCGTTGGATGATCTTTGCCAGATGGCGAAACGTAATAATCGGTCACGTTTGGAGAAGGTTGAGGCGTTTCCATGATCGTTCTAAAAGTGAAATCGGTCTCGGTTGATAACACTTTTTCATCTTCCAAATGAGCCGTGATTGTCCAATAATAATTGGTGCTTTTGTTCAATTCGTCTACCACTCGATAGAACGTATCTTGTGCAATAGATATATCCAGAATTGGGTCGCTCAAATCTTCTTCCTCTGAAATTACCAATTGATAAAAGGTAGCATTTTCCACAGCTGACCATTGCAATAAAGGCTGTATTCCCACTTCTTTTGCTTGCGTCAAAGGCAGAAGCAATTCAGCAGCTTGCACTTCCTTCACAGGCAAGTCGTCGATCTCTTCTTGTTGACAACTCAAAAGACTCACACTCATCAAGGCGATCCAAAAAAGGCGATATGTCCATCGACTATAAACCATCGTTGTACAAAGTCTCGAATTCAGGAATTGCCCAAATAAATTTCTCACTATCGTACGTATCCACACCTTCACCTCGGTCGCCCAATGGAATATCCATTTTCAAACCACGTAAATAATTCACGCGATCTGCTTCATTGAACAGCTCAATCAAACGCTCGTTATGAATCATCTCGGCAGTAATTTCACTAGCCGTCACAGGGACAAATTCACCGCCAACGGTTTCATCCCAAGCACGTTCACGTACTACATTTAAATCATCGGCTGCGCCATTCAAATCACCTTGCTGAAGGCGAATAATGGAGCGCGTCAAATAAAATTCTGCCAAACGAAGCAAAGGCACATTCGTGAAATCTTGATTCGGCCCACGATAATATTTATTGGGCCAAATCGTCGTGATATTTTCCACTTCAGGTCGGTCGTCCACTTCTTGCAGCGGTCCTGCCAAATCTTTCGGATACCAAACTTGAATCAATTGCTGAAAACGTTTGTCCGAACGTGCTACTTCATTGATAGTCGTATCGCTTTCAGGATTATCCATCCAACCCAATTGCTGAATCGCTGTATGACTCATCCGCGTTTCGTTCCATTTGCATTTTTGTCCGTTCCAAGTCGTGTTCAACACACTCAAATGGCTAGGGGGAAAAAGCGTCGCATCTGAATACGGCAAATACCAAATCACCTCACGTCCACGCTCTGCATAGCCGCTTTTATTGAAAGCTTCGATGGGTTCTTCCATCAAGTCATAATTGCCATTATTTTGGTCGATCAATTCGCTACAAAACTGCTTCGCCAATTTATATTCTCCTCTTTGAAAATGAGTTCTTGCCAACATGCCCAATGCTGCGAAACGATTAGCGCGCACTTCAAAAGAAGGATGATGAAGCGCAGTATTGTAGCTATCAGGCAGTAGTTCATTGGCTTTGTTGAAATCCTCTAAAATGAAATCCCAAACTTCTTGTGTCGTCCCAATTTGTGGATTAATGGCTTCACTTGCAGAGCCTACAAAGTTTCGATGAATCGGTAAATCAGGTGTCGCATTGCTACCGCTAGGATCGTAAGCATGACCATAAGTGGTTTGCAGTAAGTAGTAGCAAAAACCTCTCAAAAAATGTAGCTCACCGACTAGCCGATCTAAGTTATTGCTGATGTCTTCTGCGTCCGCTTCGGGATAAGGATTTCCGTTATGTTCTTCGACATAGTCTAAGGCGACATTCACCGCTCCAATGCCGCGATATAGTAGCCACCAATTGCGCTCGGTGAGTTCGCTTCCTTCATTTGTATTCCGCCAATAGCCCCAGCGTTCATCATTGACGAAAGTGACATCATCACCCAAAGTCGTCATCGTCACCGCATAGTTTGGCCAAGCCTGTACCCACTCGCGATCGGAAAACAGAACGCCATAAGCACCGATGGCTGCCGCTTCAAAGTCTTCTAGCGTCGTCCATGGATTTTGTGGTGGACGCTCTAGCTCGAAGAAGTCGTCTTGACAGGAAATACCTATCAGGAAAGTGAGGAGAATGAGAATGGTTTTATTTTTCATTTTTTTCGTTTTATTGGTCTTTTGAAACACATAGAAGCATAGGTTACATAGGGAATATTTTTTTAGAAAAACTATTGGTACATCTATACAGCTAATAATCAACTACTTATGCATTTTACTTTTTTGAGAAATTTACTTTTTAGTATTTTGAAACCTTGTAGCATAAGATATATGATTGCACAGCAAATTACTTTCTATGCAGTCTATGTGCCTATGTGTTTTCAATTTATCAAATATTCACGTTGACGCCCACAACAAAAGACTTCAATTGCGGTATGGGCGTGTTGTTATATAAAATATGGGCGTTTGTCGCTCGATTCGGTGTGCCTTCTGGATCAAAACCTGGATAGTCCGTCAGCGTCCAAATATTATTGACTGAACCATATATGCGCATGCCCGAGAGTTTCATTTTTTCTAAGACAGTAGGCTTCAACGTATATCCCAAAGTCACATTGCGCAAGCGTACAAAATCAGCTTTGTACAAGGCTCGATTTAGGAAGACATCTTCATCGCCGAAGTCAGAAGAAAACTGTCCTCTTTCGACTTCAAAAGTGCGTCGCGCGACGATCATTGGATATTCAGTTTCATCACCTCTTTCTTCCCAAGAATTGTCCAAAATATCGCGGAGTACTAAGCGTCTTTCATTTGGATAAATCGCGACTTGTCGATCATAATCCAGCAAATAATTGCCGCCAGAGAAAGAGAAAAACGCGCTCAGATCGAAGCCGAAAAAGCTAAATTTATTGGTAAAGCCACCATAATAAGTTGGGTCAGAAGATTGCTGTCCTTGAATGAATCTATTTTCTCGAATGTTGGTCTGCGTGCCAGGAATTAAAATGTCTTTGCCGTTCTCATCTTGCAAACGTCGGGTTTGACCAGTTTCCTCAAATAAGTCTCTGTCCATTGCGTAGATATATGGCACACCATTATCTGGATTGATGCCAGCGTAATCAGCGACAAACCAAACATTGCGACGGTTGCCAGTGCGCGAAATGGTGTAGCTAGAGGTGATGCCTTGTCCCAGACGATCCAAATCTGGTGTCAATTGTCGAATTTGATTGTCGTTGAAAGCGATATTGAAAGCGGTTGACCATTTGAAGTTTTTACGACTAAAGTTGACAGTGTATAGTTCAAACTCTAAACCTGTATTACTCAAGTTGCCGATATTACTCCAAATCTTATTGGTCGCTTCTCCTGAAACGGTATTCAAGAAACCAAAATCAGCATCCTCGCGAGAAGGCGACACACCTGCCGAAGCTGGTAACTGCGCCTCTAACAGCATGCCATCGATGAAGCGATGGTAGTAAGAAACCGTTCCGTAAATGCGATTATTCAAAAAACCATAATCCAAACCAACATCTACACTACGCGTCGTTTCCCAACTCAAATCATCGACTGCCAAATTGGAGGGAATCGTTCCATTCGACCCAATTTGTCTATTGCCGTAGACGACGCGATCAAAAAAGTTGATCGTCTGCAAATTGTTAGGAATACTTTGATTACCAGTTTCACCATAGCTGCCGCGCAGTTTCAAATAACTATCGGCACTCAAAAAATCCATGAAGGACTCTTCCGATAAAATCCAGCCACCCGAAACAGCGACGAAATTGCCCCATCGATTAGAAGGCGAAAAAGCGGAACTACCATCGCGTCGAATGCTGACGCCAGCTAAATATTTATCATTGAATTTGTAATTCAGACGACCGAAATAGCCGAGTAGATAGCGTTCGTTATTCCTTCTGGCATCTAGAGTCAAAGGCGTTCTAGGATTACCCAATTCTTGATAGTCACCGACGAGCCCTTCACCTGCTAAGATGCGCTCGTATTGACTGGTGCGCTGTGCTTCGATACCGCCAACTGCGCTGATTTGGTGTAAACCAAACAGTCGGTCATAATTGGCATAGGCATTATAATTGATGCTGTTGAAAGTGACGGCTTCTTCTCTAGCTGCAGCACTTGGATTTTTGCCACCGTCCAATCGAATATCGCGACTGCTCCAATCGACCAAATTGCTTTGAATGATGTCTGCTGAAAATTCAGAACGCAATGCCAAGCCTGGCACGAAAGGTAGATCATATTGCAAAGCGATATTTCCTAATGCTCGATATTGTTTGACATTATTCAAAGTGTTGGCGGGATCATTCAGGGCGACGATGTTGCTGTTGGTGTAAGGATTGAAATAATTATTCGGGTTGTCAGGATGACGAATTGGTATCCAAGGCAAAGAAAATTTGATCAAAGTCGTCATGTCATCTTCTCGGCGTTCGTTATCAGTATGCGATACATTCAGTCGCGCGTCGATACGAAAATGATTGAGTGGCTCAAAACTCAAGTTGGAGCGCAAAGACAACCTGTCCAACTGATTGTGATCCAAAACACCTTTGTCGCTTCTATAATTGGCAGACAAGTAAAAAGCTGATTTTTCTGTGCCTTTTGAGCTAGAAACATTCACTTCCTGAAAGTTGCCTGTGCGAAAAACCTCGTCGTACCAATTGGTATTGATATTCATCTCCTCGATCTGCTCACGCGTAATTTCATCAAAAGCAAAAGGATCGAACTGATAGTAATCTTTCATTTTGAAATCGCGCCCGAACGTATTGCGGTAAGCCAAATCCATTACTTCAAACCATTCCTGCGAATTGACATAGCCGACATCATCAGGTGTGCGTGTCAAATCAGAAATGCCCGACGACAAATTGACATTGATTGTGCCTTTTCCGTATTTACCACTTTTGGTGGTTACAATGATGACACCATTCGAGCCACGTGAACCATAAATGGAAGTCGCAGCCGCATCTTTGAGCACCTGAATGCTTTCAATGTCATTTGGATTGATGAGCGACATCGGGTTTTGATTGGAACTTCCCAAACCATTTGGACTACTAAAAACAGGCATTCCATCAATCACCCAAAGTGGTTCTGTACTCGACTGAATGGAATTGACACCCCGAATGCGAATCGTACTTGGCGCACCAGGTTTTCCACTTTGCGACAAGACCGAAACACCTGCTGCCATACCTTGCAGAGCCGCATCGAAGTTGGAAAAAGAGTTGGTGTTCAACTCTTCTACTTCGATGGAAGTGACCGCTCCGATGACATCTGCTTTTCGCTGTGTGCCGTAACCAACGACCAAAACTTCATCTAGTGCAGTAACATCAGGCTGTAAGATAATTTCGAGATAAGTTTCCGAAGTCAACGGAATTTTCTGTGTCAAATAACCAATGTAAGAGACGACAAGTGTTCCTTGCAATTCATCTA
The DNA here is from genome assembly GCA_038749535.1 of Bacteroidota bacterium. GTDB lineage: Bacteria > Bacteroidota > Bacteroidia > Chitinophagales > Saprospiraceae > JAAUTG01. The sequence continues at coordinate 25,067 of JBCDHX010000060.1, read as the reverse complement.
AACCCAATTGAAATTCGCCATTGACATCGGTGACCGTTCCTATACCATTATCCTCTGCCAAAACGACACTCGCGCCGATGAGTGGCTGCCGTTCTTCGTCCTGAATCAATCCGCTGATGAGGATAGCAGGTTTGGGTGGAGCGGTTGGCGTTATGACAGGTGCGACGTTGGTGTTTGGGGGCGTTTGTTGGGTCAGTTCTGATTTTTTGGATTTGGAAATTGGGGCTATGTTTTTGTGTTTCCTGTTTTTAATTTGATAAATGACGATTCGGTTATTGGCAAATTGTTTGTATTTTAAATTGGTGTCTGACAACCATCTATCCAACACTTTGATCGGATTATTGATTGTTCTCGGATAGACCACTTTTATTTTATTCAATAAGTCGATGCGATAGCTAAAATCAATCTCATGCTCTTCGCCCATACGATCCAAAGCTTGCGCCAAGGGCAAATGCTCCGTTTGGTAACTGACGGTTCTAGCGGACTGCCCAAATAGTGGACAGCAGGCTAGCCACACCAGTGCGGTGAGTAAATAAGTGGTTGGTTGTCGCATGTTTTCGTTTTGTTGTTTATATGTGCTAACTCAAGTAGTTGTTTTTCTAAACACATAGACCACATGAGGACACATAGAGATATGTTTTTCTTTGAAAAACACTATGTGATCTATGCTTCTATGTGTTTAAAATCCTTTGCAGTTTACTGCAATCCTATATGTGTTTTCAAAGACTCACTATTTAATAATTACTTCATTTCCCGTCCGCCTCAAATCAACACCTTCCGACAATAAAAGCAGCGAAAGCGTCTCCAAACATTCGTCTAAATTATCAACTGGAAAGGTCGCTCTAATCGGTAAATCGGCAATCGTTGTTTGCTGCAAATCCACCTCTATTTCATAAATCTCTTCCAAACGATCAATCACTTCTTGCAAACTCGCTCGATCAAAAACCAAATTACCATCCTTCCAAGCCGTCAAGGCTTCTGTTGAAGTCGTGCTGCGGTTCAAAGCGGTCGTTTCACTGTTGTATAAAACAATATCGCCTGGCGACATCTCGATTTTTTCTTGGTTTTCTCCTTTCAAACTTAACTGGACGCTACCTTCATCCAAAACGACTTCAGTACTGGTCGCTCTACTATTGACATTGAACTCTGTTCCATAAACTTCCACATCCAAATGATCGGTATGTACGATAAATTCAATGCCTTCCTCTTTCTGGTCGCTGACTTCAAAATAACCTTCGCCACTCAGCCACACTTCTCGACTGGATTTAGCAGTATGCGTCAAGGTTGAGTTCGAGTTCAATATGACGACTGAGCCATCTGCCAATTCGATGCGCTCTTGCTCTCCAAATTCAGTTGCATAAAGTACTGTTTGATTTATTGAGTTCCAGTACAGGACGCCACCAATCGACAAACCAATCAGCAGAGCGATGCTCGCTGCCATCTGCCAAATCCGTCGATTGTGGGTTGGCTTTAATTGGATAATTGGAGCTTCTGCGCCTGTTTGGATTCGGTCTTGAATTTGCTGAAAAGAGGCTTGCTGCTCTTCTGCTGTTGTCTTTTCTTCGTAATGAAAGTGAATTGCTTTTAACCAGCTAATGGCTGTGGTGATTTCTTTTTTTGAATCGGGATATTCTTGTAAAAACGTTTGCCAAAAGTCAGTCGCTTCTGCGTTTTCCTGTAGCACCCATCGACGAAAGGAGTCATCTTCAACCAGCATTTCAGCGGTGTAATTTTCGTAGGATGGGTTTAGCATGTTTACATTGTTTGGTAGTAAAATGAACAAGGTGGAAAAATATAACCTTGAAGGGTGAATTATTTTTGAAAAAAATAGAGGAAAGGGAAGAAGACAAGAGCTAGACGATGGTTAGACCAAGTAATATTTTACTGATAATCAGTGAATTAAACAAAATAATTAGAAGAGAGCAATGCCAACATTGGATAAATAATTTTTTCCAAAATATGCGCATGTTTTCTCAGCTTCTTCAATGCTTTTGCTGCATAATTTTGAGCGATTTGTCCATTGATCGACATGATTTGCCCGATCTCTGCATAGCTTTTCTCATGAAAAAAGCGAAGTAGAATGACCTCTTTTTGTTTGGTAGGAAGCGACTCGATAAGTCGGTGGAGGTAGGCGTAATCTTCTGGATCGGCGTCTTTGGGGAGTTCCTCTTTTGAAGGCGTCCAATTTTTCTCTAAAAGGCGTTTTCGGTTATTGGATTGCCTAATAGCAGAACGCAGATTATTGCGTAAGCCAGCGTATAGATAAGCGTCAGGCTGCTTCAAGTTCGCCAGCTTTTTTCGCTGCTGCCAAATACCCACAAACAAATTCTGAATATGATCGCGAATCAACTCTTTATCCAACGTAAATGCCTTTCCATAAACTAATAAACGCGCATAATAGCTCTCGTGCAATTGCTGAAAAGCATGCTCGTCATCTTGAGCAATGGCTTGAAATAATTGAGCGGTATGGCTGTCGAGTTGCATGCAAAGTCATTGGTGGATAAACGTACTCGGTATGTGAAGGTAGTAAAAGTACGCTTTAAAAAGACTGAGCAGGTTTAGCAACTCGACAGCTTTTCTTGAGTATTACCCAAAATTATCAATATCCATCGTCCAGTCATAACCCTTCCATTCGATCTCCACATCCTCATGTTCCGCTGGCAAAATTTCGTATTGATGGAGCATATCTTTGACACCGTCTTTCCCACCCCAATCGCCTGTAAACCAATTGAATAGGGGAGTGGTCTTGACGATGTTGTTTTCGATATCAAAGGTGCTGACTCGATTCAGGTAAGCACTCGCGACTTGGTTGAAATCTTCATCCAACGTCTCTGGACTATAGATATAAACTGGCGGACAATCTTTCGCGCCACAATTCAGCACAAAGTGAATGCGCGGATCGATTTCTTCCACTCGAAACTCCTTTTCAAACTCGCCTGGAAAAATATCTGGCAAATAGCCCTTTGACAACTTGACTGTAGAATTACGGATGATACCATGTTCTATCTTATCAAAACTGAGCGTTTCGCCAGCGATCTGAACTTGATCTTTCTTGAAAAATTCGTTGCGATCATTGTACAAATCTGGATTGTCTGCTAAAGTCAAGATGATGTAGGAATTGTACACATTGACCCAAAAAGCTAACTTTTCCTCATCAGTTTGTAGCTCTGCGTTCAAGTCTGCTTGAGAGACATTGGCTAATTTTTGCGTGTATTCATCAGTCGGATTATCGTCTCGTAAGGCTTGCAGCAACGCCTGAGAAGTTTCGATATAACTCAACTCTGCTGCCGATCTATCTTCATCTACGATCTCAATATCTGAGCTTTCATTTTGATTGTCGCAACTGATAAAAATGGCTGCCATGAGCAGCCCAAAAAGTAAGTATTTCATGTTATATTGCTTTAGATAAAGACCTAGGCAGTCAAACCACCATCTACGACAATCGTCGCGCCAGTCGTATATTTTGACTTCTCACTCAACAAGAAGAAAACCATATCCGCAATTTCATCTTCTTGCGCATATCGACCAAGGGGAATTTGCTGCTCAAAACCTTCTTTTACAGCTTCTGCATCTTCGCCCAAACCAGCCTCCAAACTACGCATCATGCGAGAGTCAACAACACCAGGATGTACTGTATTCACTCGAATACCCATTTTCGCGCCTTCCAGAGCCGCTGTTCGCATAATACCGATGACAGCATGTTTGCTAGTAATATAAGGTGTCATACCCGGCGTACCTTGCAGACCTGCTACCGAGGATGTAATGACAATACTGCCACCGCCTGAATTACTCATCGACTTCATGACGTGCTTCATGCCCAAAGTGACACCATAGACATTGACTTTCAGTACTTTATCAAAGTTGTCCATTGACAGTTCGGGAAGTGGTTGTACCTCCCCTTCGATACCAGCATTGTTAAAGAAAAAGTCGATTTGTCCGAATTTCTCTTTTGCCAACTGGACGTATTTTTTGACATCTTCTTCTTTAGTTACATCGGCTTCACAGATTTCGACTTTGTCGCTATTGAGTTTACTTTTCGCTTCTTTGAGTGCCTTTTCGTCAATATCGACTAGCAAAATATGGCTGCCAGCCTCTGCAAATAATTTAGCAGTCGCCAGCCCAATTTCGCCAGCTCCGCCCGTGATAATGATTGATTTGTCTTTCATATTTTTTTGGCTAAAACTTGAAAGGAGGGATTGATGTTCGTGTGTGAATTAATAGACAGATCATATTATCTTTGTTATATTCAACTGAAATCGAAATGATTAATCAACTCATAGCAAATCAGTCTATATTGAGGGATTTCTATACTTTTTTGGAGTATATCCAGCGGAAAGATGGAATTGAATTGACGAAGACGAAGCAAGTACCGAGAGCTGTTGATCTACTAAAACTCAATGAGCAAGTATATTTTGGCGCACCATTTGTAACCAGCAAAAGTCAAATAAAGCATTATGGTCTGCTCAATACCTTTTTTCAGATCGTTAAAGTCAGTGAACTGGCAATTATACAGAAGGATAAGAGCAAATTCAAATTATTCATTGACCATGAAAAATTCGCTCAACTACAGACACTTAGTGCGGTAGAACATTATTTCTTTCTATGGGAAAGTTTTTGGTGCTATGTGAATTGGGATGAAGCTTATGATATTCGATCTTTTTGGGATCACAATTTCTATCAGTCACTTGCTAAAGAAGAAGTAGGCACACCAGTGAGTGTATCAGAGCGAAACATTAAGCGAATAGGCAAATTGAAGCCACCTTTGTATACTGATATTGCAGAAGTATTTACTGCTTTTGGATTTCTAGAAATGATTTGGGATGAAAGTTTTGAAAAACGACCTGACAAATATACGTTTCCTTACAAGTCAGTTACGCTCACTGAACTAGGCAAAGAATTACTACCGATCATATTTGAATTGAGAGATGCTATGCATTGGCACGAGATGAATCCTTACTTTACAAAAGAGTTAGGTAATCGCTTGCATGATTTTTACAAAAAATATGAATCACCTTTTGGTGATGATGATTTATTTGGTAGAGCTATAGATGCTACATTACATGCTAAAGAGGAAAAAGCAGAAAAAGAGGAAGAACAATTCATTACCGCCTTTCTTGATTTTTTGCCAGATTTAAAGGTAGAAAAACATTGGTATCCCATTGAGCGTGAACGAATAAACGGAGTCATCAGATTACGGATTGCATTGGATAAAAAACTATATCGAGATGTCGCTATTTCCGCTGAAATTTCGCTAGAAGATTTACATCAAGTTATTCAAGAGGTATATGAGTTTGATGACGATCATCTTTTCACCTTTTATATGAATAATGACCGAGACGAAAACCATATTTACAGCGATACCCGTGCATACAGTGGTTATGGTTTACCTGCGTCTATTATTCAACTTGGGGAGCTTGGGTTGTATGAAGGGAAGCAGTTTGGTTATTTATTCGATTTTGGAGATAATTGGCAGTTTCAAATCACCGTATTGGAAATAGATAAGCAAGCAAAGGAGCTACAACACTTTGAATTACTAAAATCAGTAGGCGAGTCTCCAGAGCAATATCCAGATTACGAGGAGGAAGATTGGTAAACGAATTATGGTTTCAGAAGCCTTCAAAGTCGTCTAAAGCCTGGCACCAAATCAAAGCGCAAATGCAACCATCCTGTTAAGCAATCTTTGTACATAGCATTCAACACTTTTCCTTCTTATCTTTGCTATCTTCACAATCAGAACAAGATATATGCGACTATTCCTACTCACGATTTTTGTCATCAGCGGACTAAAACTAACCGCCCAAGCACCCGAAAAATGGACAGCCACTGAGATTTATGAAGGCATCGAAAAACTTAATTTTCTAGGCTCAGCACTCTACGTCGCTGCCCACCCTGATGATGAGAATACACGCCTCATCGCCTATCTTGCCAATGAAGTCAAAGCCAATACCGCTTATCTATCACTCACCCGTGGCGACGGCGGACAAAATCTAATTGGTGCAGAAATCCGAGAATTGCTAGGTGTCATTCGGACGCAGGAATTGCTGGCCGCTCGTCGCACCGATGGCGGACAACAGTTCTTCAGCCGCGCCAATGATTTTGGCTATTCTAAACATCCTGATGAGACGCTAGAAATTTGGAACAAAGAAGAGGTCCTCAGCGATGTGGTTTGGGTGATGCGCAATTTCCAACCCGACATCATCATCAACCGTTTCGATCATCGCACGCCCGGTCGCACGCATGGGCATCATACGTCGTCCGCGATGTTGTCGGTAGAAGCATTTGATTTAGTAGGCGACGCAACCGCTTATCCTGAGCAACTCAGTCAAGTCGATGTGTGGCAGCCACGACGCATTTTCTTCAATACCTCTTGGTGGTTTTATGGCAGTCGCAAAAAATTCAATGAAGCTGACAAGTCGATGATGCTCAGTGTAGATGCAGGTGTTTACTATCCGCTGCAAGGCAAATCGAATGGCGAAATCGCTGCCGAAAGTCGCTCTATGCACAAAAGTCAAGGTTTTGGGTCTAGTGGATCTCGGGGGACGCAATCGGAATATTTGGAATTGATAAAAGGCGATCTGCCCGAAGATAAAGAAGATTTGTTTGATGGCATCAATACGACTTGGACAAGAGTGGAAAATGGAGCCGGCATTGGTGAGCTGTTAGCGACTGTTCAAAAGAACTTTGATTTCACCAATCCAGCCAAAAGTGTTCCCAATTTATTGTTAGCCAAAAAGATGATCGATCAATTGGAGGATGGCTATTGGAAGCGCGTCAAGTCCAAAGAAATCGATGAAATCATAGAAGCGAGTTTGGGGCTATTTTTGGAAGCGGTGGCAGACGAACCAAGTGCGACACCTGGCTCAGATATGGAAGTCGCTATCGAAATGATTAATCGTTCGACTAACGACATCACGATCAAGTCCTTACAAATCGAACCAAGTCTGTTTGATACGACCATGCAACTCAATTTGGATAACAATCAATCTTACGAACTTTACAAAACTGTCGAGCTACCACAAAAAATGGCATATACAAATGCCTATTGGCTCAACGAACCTGCGGAACTCGGTATGTACACCGTCAACGATCAGCAACTCATCGGGCAACCAGAAAAACAACGCGCTTTCAATGTGGAATTTGATGTAGAAATTGAAGGTTTACCGTTCTCTTTCACCAAAGAAGTCGTGTACAAACGCACCGATCCAGTCGATGGCGAAGTCTATCGTCCATTTGAAGTGACGCCTGCCGTTGCCGTCGATTTGAATAGCACGGTCTATGTATTCGCCAATAACGAAGCGCAGCCTATTGATGTCCAAATCAAAGCAGGAAAAGCAGACGTGTCTGGTGAGATAAAATTGGCGCATCCTGATGGCTGGCTGGTAACGCCCGAGAGCATTCCTTTTGAACTAAAATTGAAAGGCGAAGAGCTGAAGGTTACTTTCCAACTGACGCCACCACCTACACAAAGCGAAGGCAAAATCACGCCTATGGCGACGGTGGACGGAGAAGCATATACCCGCTCCGTGACAGTGATGGATTATACACACATTCCGACACAAACCGTCCTACGACCTTGTGAATCTAAAATCGTAAAAGTCGATCTCAAAAAATCGGGCGAACGAATTGGTTACATCATGGGTGCAGGAGATGACATTCCGAATAGTTTGGAGCAAGTGGGTTATCAAGTGGACTTGTTGGAAGACCGTGACATGACCCTCGACAATTTGCAGCAGTACGATGCCATCATTCTTGGTGTCCGCGCTTACAATACCGTCGATCGCCTGAAATTTTATCAAGCGAATCTCTTAGAATACGTCAATCAAGGCGGCACCATGATCGTGCAGTACAATACGACTCGCGGCAAAAGCGTACCGAGCGAAGAGCTGGGACCTTATCCTTTCAAGCTATCTCGTGACCGCGTTTCTATGGAAGATGCCGAAGTCCGCTTACTTGAACCCGAACATCCCATCCTGAACTTCCCTAATAAGATTACGACTGCTGATTTTGAAGGTTGGGTGCAAGAAAGAGGCTTATATTTCCCAAATGAGTGGGATGAAAACTACACGGCTATTTTGTCTAGCAATGACAAAGGTGAACCTGCTCGCGATGGTGGTTTGCTGGTCACCCCTTACGGTCAAGGGCACTATATTTATACTGGTTATTCTTGGTTTCGAGAATTGCCAGCTGGTGTGCCAGGTGCCTATCGTTTATTTGTGAATATGATCGCGATGGGAGATGAGCCTGTGATGGAAGTTGAGGAAGTGAAAGGGCGAAAGAAGTCGAAAAGGAAGAAGCGGAAGCAGGAGGATAGTGAAAGATAATTATTTCTACGATCAACAAAAAATAACAAAAGCGATCTACTCAGGTGGGTCGCTTTTTTAGTGTAGAACTCGTACTACTTTCTTCATTTTCGATACTTCCTGTTCAGATATTCTATACCTTTGTTGGCTTCTTTCAGAAAAGAAAATTTTAATTTTTAGAAACACATCAAAGATATTGGTCAGTCAAGGGATGGACATAAAGATTTAACATTGAATCATTTTATGAAATAGTCTATCATCTATTGTCTAATGTCTAGCATCTCTAAAAAAGAAAGCCTATGCCATCTATTTCAGATAGAGGACAACAAGTGCCATTATCGCCGTTTCGGAAGCTAATTCCGTATGCGGATGCAGCCAAGCAGAGTGGGACGAAAGTCTATCATCTCAATATCGGGCAGCCAGACATTTTGACGCCGCCGGAGGCAATGAAAGCATTTCAGAGAACAGCCATTGATATTTTGGCGTATAGTCCGGCTGTGGGTATTGATAGTTATAGAAGTGCTTTGGTGGAGTACTATGAGCGGTTTGATATGGATGTCCAGAAAGAGGAAGTGCTGGTGACGACGGGTGGTTCAGAAGCCTTGCAATTGTTGATGTACGCCTGTTTCAATCGAGGTGACGAGGTCATCATTCCTGAACCTTTTTACGCCAATTATAACGGTTTTGCACAAATTGCAGATGTGTCTATTCAGCCGATTACTTGTCATATTGAAGATGGATTTAAGTTGCCTAGCATAGCCGACTTTGAACGAAAAATAACACCTCAGACAAAAGGCATTTTCATCACCAATCCCAACAATCCTACCGGTTGTTTCTACAGTCGAGAGGTGTTGGAGCAATTGGGGCATCTCGTGAAAGAGTACGATTTGTATTTGATAGCCGATGAGGTATATCGCGAATTTTGCTATGATGGGCAGGAATTTTGTTCCATTTTGAACATTGAAGGACTAGACAATCATGCGGTAGTCGTTGATTCTGTCTCCAAGCGATACAGTGCTTGCGGCGCTAGGGTAGGGGCGATTGTGACGCGCCATCAAGAATTGCTGACAACTATCACAAAATACGCTAAACTACGTCTGAGTCCGCCCGGTCTAGGGCAATTATTGGCAGAGCAGATGATCGCTCAGTCAGAAGAATATATCCCTCAAGTCAAAGCAGAATATGATCGTCGCCGACAAGTGATTTTTAATCGGTTGCAGCAGATGGACAATGTGGTGAGCTATCTGCCCGGCGGTGCGTTTTATTGCTTTGCGGAGTTTCCGGTCGAAAGTGCAGAACATTTTTGTCAATGGTTGCTCACTGATTTTGAGTACGAAGGAAGTACAGTCATGCTTTCTCCCGGCAGTGGATTTTATGCGACGCCGGGATTAGGAGGGCGAGAAGTACGAATTGCTTATGTCCTCAATGAAGAAAAATTGGCAGCGGCAATGGATTGTTTAGAAAAAGCATTGGAAGCGTATCCATATAAGACAGACAAACATCATTCTTCAACCCGAAGTGTCGGGATAAGCTCTCTCAATCATCATTCATGAATTTTTTCAACGACTTTGCGGATCTCAAAAGCATAGAATACATCCAAGGTTTTCATGGTCAAATGCTGCATCTGAATGGGTTTACCTTTGCCAAATGGCGTATCGAAGCCGGAAGTATACTACCTGAGCATTTGCACGAACATGAGCAGTTGTCTTATGTACTAGAAGGTGAATTTGAAATGACCATCGATGGCGAAACACAGATTTGTAAATCCGGTGGTGTAGTAAGCATCCCCGGTCATGCCAAACATTCTGGTAAAGCACTGACGGACTGTGTGCTAATTGATGTGTTTCAGCCGGTGCGAGAGGATTATAAAAGTAGACTTTATTCCGATAGCTATCGGGAGTAGACGATAGATTTTAGATATGCAAATCTTAACCACGCTGCCCGACTTACAGCATTGGCAGACCCAAAATCGAGCCCAATCCATTGGCTTCGTCCCCACTATGGGTGCGCTTCATGAAGGACATTTGTCATTGGTGGAAGCATCATCAGCTAAAGACGACGCGACTATCGTCAGCATTTTCGTCAATCCGACACAATTCAATGACAAAAGCGATCTGGAAAAATATCCACGTACCTTGGAAGCAGATCTAGCGATGCTAGACACCAAAAATGTCGATGCTGTTTTCGCGCCGCCGGAAGACGTGATTTATCCATCGGAAGGATTTAAAGTACCAGATTTTGAGCTAACTGATCTGACGAATGTTCTGGAAGGAGCTTACCGTCCCGGTCATTTTGACGGGGTCGTTCAGGTGGTTTATCGCTTATTGGATTTGGTGCGTCCGGATCGTTTGTATATGGGACTCAAAGACTATCAGCAGCAAGCCATCATAGCAGCCATGCTCCGCCAATCTGATTTTGCTATTCAGCTTATCCCTGTCTCTATTGTACGCGAAGAAGACGGACTAGCGATGAGTTCTCGCAATCGGCGACTGACGCCTGAGCAGCGATTGATTGCGCCCACCATTTATCAAACTTTACAACAAGCTCAGGCAGACTGGATCGCTCAATTTTTGCCAACTTCGATTCAAGCCAAAGCTATCTCCACGCTAGAACAAGCAGGTTTTCAGGTCGATTATTTTGAAATCGTTGAGGCGACAACTTTAGAAAGTGTTGAGCTGTTTGATGAGTCGGTTGATGCGATTGCTTGTGTAGCTGCCTATATTGGTGACATTCGGCTGATAGATAATCTACAATTTTGATCTTCCTAATTATTTGGAAAATGCTACTTTTGCGCCCTTAACGCCAAATTAACTATCGAATCGCTTCTTTTTTTGTTACGAATATTAGGAATTTACGTCAAAAGATCGAGTCGAATAGCCAGTTTTGGTGTTCACTCAGAGGAACTGAATACATATCAGTTTCAGATAGCTAATTCAAGAGAATACTATGTTGATACAAAGATTCAAATCTAAAATACATCGCGTCAAAGTCACCGGAGCTGACCTCAATTATGAAGGTAGCATCACGATAGATGAAGCCTTGATGGAGGCAGCAAATATACTAGAAGGTGAGCGCGTACAGATCGTTAATAACAACAACGGCGAGCGTTTTGAGACCTATGTTATTCGTGGCGAGCGCAACTCCGGCATGATCTGCCTCAATGGAGCAGCCGCTCGAAAAGTGCAAGTGGGTGACTTGGTCATCATTATTTCTTACGCTTTGATGGACATGGAGGAAGCCAAGAAATTTAAGCCAATTGCGATTTTCCCGGATGATGACAATCAATTGGTCGGGTAGAGGAGAGGTGATGTGCGATTTGTGATGCACAGTAGATGAGAAACTAAATACGGTTGCTCTAGGTTAACTTGGTAGATAATTTAGAGCTGCTAAGAAAAGCCATTTGTTGTGTAATACAGCAAATGGCTTTTCTATTCTTGATAGGTATATATGGGATGAAAAATCTACCTATTTCATTTAGAAAAACTACCTAAAACAGTGATTATTAGTAGAATACAAATTACACAGAAACATATTATAAAAAAATAAGTATATCATTGCAGCAGATAACGGCTTTAAGTTTCAAAACTAGTGAGAGTGATTGGGCAATCTTCTATTCGGAGATTGCCTTTTTGTTTATACCGCAGGTTCAGATTCGGGAATATTAGTATCAACTTCTCCTTTTCGCATCAAATCTGCTAAGAATAAAGCCGCCGCTACACCACCGACGCATGGAGCTAAAATCGCGCCCACAAGTGGTACGTACAGTAAGCCATTGAAAATCAGTCCCAAAGCAACCGCTCCACCTACAATATCCAAACTTTTTTTATAGCTTTCTTTGATTTCTAGCCCATACTGCTCGAAGAAATTGTCAATCAAGGCAAAACCCAAAAAGAAGCAAGCAACAAAAAACTGCAACGTATCTTCCAGAAACCCAACAGACAAAAATCCTAAGACTAGGCCTAGCAAAATACCTGCCACCAGCTCCATCGCCCAAGAAAAAGCGGCAATTGTTATCATCCGGACTTGGGCGTCTACAAAGGCTTTGAAGGTCTTATCTTGTGCCTCTCCGGTCACGATGCTAAAGGTCGAGCGAATCATATGAAAGGTAATCACCTCCGTCAACACCAGGATAATATATTTGCGACTACCACCAAAGAGACTCAGCACATTGTCATCCCAAAATTGAAGACTATTCTGCCCAAAACTCATCAAATTACTCGCATTCCAAGGCGAATCATCTGTTGAGCTCATCCAATCTGAAACAAAACTGAAATACTTAATCCCCAAAAACAGAGACACAAATATCAAGGTACGACTGAGCCAGCCATATTGCAGCAAGCCTTTCCAGAGCTTATGCATCCACAGAAACTCAACGGCTTCGTAGTGCTTCACCAAAGCAATAATAAAATGGCGTAAAAAGTCACGAAGTGCTACCACAATCTATTTTTGTTTGCGGCATAAAGATACAAACTCTCTATAATTTTATTGAATTATCATAATTATTGGGTAATGTTTAGATGTAATAAAAATAATATAGCCTTAACCTCGCTTTTGAATCAATAGAATCATCGACTGTTTACACTTATATTTTTTAAGAAAACCACACCTAATGACAGTCAACAGAATTTTACAAAAAACTTGGCACTATTTGCTACCTGCTTGATGGCAGCAGCCACCAGCTTTGCACAGTCCAATTTTGAACTCACACCCATCGGGACGTGAAAATTCGTAAGGTGCTTCCTACCTTTACTGCTACATTCAAACAATCTCTCTTTTCTTCACGTTTTTGAATACGTATGTGGCAAGGAATTCAATTCGTACATCCAGCATTTTTTCTACTTCTCTTATTGTTACCGATCATCGCTTGGCAGCTATGGCGCAATCGACAGCGGCGTGAAGTCCGTCTCAAAATGTCGAGTTTGGCGGCACTATCCGATGTGGTGTCTTGGCGAGGTCGATTGCGTGTGGTGTTGCCGATTTTACGGGCTTTGGCGTTCATTAGTTTGATAGTTGCATTGGCGCGTCCGCAAACGATGCTAGAAGAGCGAGAAGTCAAGGCAGAAGGAATCGATATTGTGCTGGTGATGGATTTGTCGAGTAGTATGTTGGCGCAAGACTTCAAACCCGATCGACTAGAAGTGAGTAAGTCGGTAGCATCTGAGTTTGTGAGTAAGCGTGAATATGATCGGATAGGTTTAGTTGCTTTTGCTGGAGAGGCGTTTACGCAAAGTCCACTGACGAGCGAGCATGGCATCATTCAAGTGTCTTTGTCCGAATTGGAATGCGGTATTTTGGAAGATGGAACAGCCATCGGTATGGGTCTCAGTACTGCTATCAACCGCCTAAAAGAATCGGATGCCAAAAGTAAAGTGGTGATTCTACTGACAGATGGTGATAACAATGCTGGATATATTAAACCCATCACTGCAGCTGAAATCGCGCAAGAATTTGGCGTGAAAGTCTACACCATCGGAGTAGGAACGGTCGGTAATGCGTACGCACCTGTGGGACGCTTGCCCGGCAATCGCTATCGTTTTGGACTAGTGACGGTCAAAATAGATGAAGTTTTGCTACGTCAAATTTCAGAAATGACTGGCGGGCAATATTTTCGAGCGACAGACAACGAAAGTTTGCAGCGCATCTACAATGAAATCGATCAATTGGAAAAAACAGAGATCGAAACGACCGTCATCAAAAACTACAGCGATAAATTTCACATCTTTGTTTTGCTAGCACTCTGCTTTATCACACTAGAAACTTTATTGCGTTACACTGTTTTAAGAGTCATACCATGACGATACACGACTTTGAAATACATATCGACAAAACCATCTTGAATCGTGGACGCTCTTACTATGGTAATGAATATATAGAAGAGGTACTACAAGTCGAAAAGGGCGAATTTGAAGCTGTGGTACTTGGAAGTGAAGAATATAATGTATTCGTCAAACTCGATGAGAGTCAGCGTATTGTGGAAAGTCATTGCACTTGTCCTTATGATTGGGGGGATGTTTGTAAACACGAAGCGGCGGTTTATTATTACATTCGCGACAATCGGATGTATAGAGATCAAATCTCTAAAGAAGCATCGGATTTGATGTACAAAGTGGATAGTATGAGTGTGGATGAGTTGAAAACGACGTTGTACAATATTTTGAAACGACATCGGGCGCTGCGGCAGGTATTTTTGGGAGAAGAGTTGGAGGATTAGTTCATGACCGAAAGGCTAAAGACAACGTGCTGTTGTTTTACATTTTGCCTTTGAAATTTCACATTTCTCGTTTTTAGTAAGTGTAAAAATGCTAAACAACTTCTTAATAGTTATTTACAGATTATCAAGTTTCAGCGAATTCAACAAAGATAACCCAATCAATAAATATTTTAAGGTAGAAATTAACTAAGGTATATTCAGCTGATTTTCAGACTTTTGCAAGAGCTGTCTATCATCTAGTATCTAAAGTCTCAAATCTCTAATAAACACATGCAATCAGTAGACATCGAAGCCCTCAACCAACAGATATACACAGACAGTGCTTTTGTCGATCGCTTGACTGCCGAAACTGCCAAAGTCATCGTCGGGCAGCATCACATGATTGAACGTTTGTTGCTCGGACTGCTAGCAGGTGGACACGTTTTGCTGGAAGGCTTGCCGGGACTAGCTAAGACATTGGCAATCAAAACCTTATCTAAAGCGGTCAATGCAGATTTTAATCGGATACAGTTCACACCCGACTTGCTGCCTGCCGACATCATCGGTACGATGATCTATAATCCGCGCAGCAACGAATTTACAGTACGACAAGGACCTATTTTCGCCAATTTCATCCTCGCAGATGAGATCAACCGAGCACCTGCCAAAGTGCAAAGTGCGCTACTCGAAGCCATGCAAGAGCGACAAGTAACCATCGGCGGAGAGACCTATAAATTGACTGAGCCATTTCTAGTGTTGGCGACTCAAAACCCTATCGAGCAAGAAGGAACCTATCCTTTACCAGAAGCACAAGTAGATCGTTTCATGCTCAAAGTGCTCATCACTTACCCGACCAAAGAAGAAGAGCGCAAAATCGTGCGCTTGAATCTGGGACAAGAGGACTTTCAGCAAGTATCGCCTGTCGTGCAACCACAAGACATTCTTCGCGCTCGCCAATCGGTCAAAAAAGTCTATATGGACGAAAAGATCGAGCAGTATATTTTGGACATCGTTTTTGCAACGCGTCAGCCAGAAAACTATCAACTCGCCAAACTTCGTCCACTCATCAATTACGGTGGTTCACCTCGTGCCAGCATCAATATCGCTTTGGCGTCCAAAGCGTATGCCTTTTTGCAGCGTCGCGGCTATGTCATTCCTGAGGATGTGCGCAGCGTTTGCCATGATGTGATGCGTCACCGAATCGGGCTGACTTATGAAGCAGAAGCGGAAAATGTGACGCAAGAGGATATTATCAATCAGATATTGGATGTGGTGGAAGTGCCGTAAACTTGTCACGCGGTGAATGGAGATGGTAGGTAAAAGTGTGGGAATAGAAAAATTGAAGATATGAAGTTGAGCAAGCGTGTTGATTCACCGCTTGACTTTACTGCAACTACTGAAACTGGACAAATCTGCAATGCAATTGCAGATTTGTCCAGTTTCAGGCTACGCCATCTCCACCAGTTCTATCCATTCCATCTCCTTTTCTTCCAGTTCATCATTGAGCGCACCGAGTTCGATAGATAGTTTTTCGATCTGCTCAGGCGTCAAGTCAGAATTGTTGAATTGATTGGAGAGTTCCTTCTTCTTTTCTTCCAGCTGCTCGATTTTCCGCTCGACACGCTTTAGGACTTTGCGTTGCTCGTAGGTCAGATTGGTGCTGTTATCCTTGGATTTGGGCTTCTTTTCTTTTTCGGGTTTATTGGCAGATTCTTCTCTGCGCTGTTCGAGTTCTTCTCGTTTTTGGACTTCACGATAGTCGGTATAGTGTCCCGGAAAGTCTCGAATCTTGCCTTTGCCTTCAAAGACAAATAAGTGATCGACCAATTTGTCCATGAAATAGCGGTCGTGAGACACCATGACGACCACGCCTGGAAATTGTAAGAGAAAATCTTCCAGCACATTCAGTGTCATAATATCCAAGTCATTCGTCGGCTCATCCAGAATGAGGAAGTTGGGATTTTGCATCAAAACGGTCAGTAGATACAGTCGCCGTTTTTCGCCACCGCTGAGTTGAGAGACATAGACCTGCTGCTGCTTTCGACTGAATAGGAATCGCTCTAACAAAGCTGCTGCCGACATCTTTTGTCCTTTCTCTAAAGGAATGTATTCTGCAATATCGGTGATGACATCAATGACGCGCTTGTCGTCTTTGAGTTGGATGCCGCCTTGGGTGTAGTATCCAAACTGAACCGTGCCGCCGATGACTACTTTTCCCGTATCAGGACGCAGTTGTTTGGTCATCAGATTGAGGAAAGTGGATTTTCCGACACCATTTGGTCCTACGATGCCGATGCGTTCATTTTTCTGAAATTTATAAGTAAAACCATCGACCAACACCAGATCGTCATACCGCTTGCTGACATCATGAAACTCCACAATCTTACTACCCAAACGCGCTCCTTTGATGTCAATCGAAATCTCCTGATCATCCAGTTTTTTCTCAGCACGTTCTTTAATGTCGTAAAACTTATCGACACGTGATTTAGCTTTCGTCCCGCGTGCTTTGGGCATTCGGCGCACCCATTCTAGTTCGCGCTTCATGAGTTTTTTAGTGCGGTCGAGTGTGGTTGCTTCATTTTCGAGTCTTGAATTGCGTTTTTCTAAGAAATCGCTGTAACTGCCGTTATACTTGTACAAAGTCCCTCTATCCAGTTCTAAGATCGTATCACAAACGACCTCCAAAAAATAACGGTCGTGCGTGACCATGAACAGCGTCAGATTGGACTGCTGTAGATACTCTTCTAACCATTCGATCATGTCTAAATCCAAGTGGTTGGTTGGCTCATCTAAGATCAAGAATTCGGGCTCTTCGATCATCAATTTAGCAAGTGCCAATCGCTTTTTTTGACCACCGGATAGTTCGTCTACTTTTTGATCGAGCTGAGTGATGTTGAGTTTGAAAAGGATGGATTTGATACGGGATTCGATGTTCCATGCTTTGAGTTCTTCGAGCCGCTGTACGGACTGTTGGAGGAGTTCTGTTTTGTTGAGGAGTAATGCTTCTTCGTGTTGCCGAATGGCTTGAATTTTGGGATCGTCTGAGTTCAGCACCGCTTCTAGAATTGTCGCACCTACCTGAAATTCAGGATCTTGTGGCAACCAACCGACTCGCGCTCCTTTCTTTATCAAGATTCGGCTATTGACTCCTTCGGATGCCTCGACGCCAGCTATGACGCGCAGCAAACTCGTTTTGCCAGATCCATTTTTGGCAACTAGTGCCACTTTTTGTCCTTCATTGATCTGCAAGTTAATGTTGTCAAAGAGGACTTTTTCGCCGTAGCTTTTGCTGACTTTTTCGAGTGTGAGGAAGTTCATATTGCGAAGGTAGGTATTAGATTTGAGTACCAAAAGCTTTAGAAATAAGGAAATTAGCTTTTAAGCGGGCAGAAATTTGTATCAATAATTTTATTCCTTTAACGCTAAGCGTACATTGTCTACATAAAGCTCAACAGGATGTGATGTTGGATTGGCAGTCACTCCAATTTGAAGGCGCTCATAGAAAACAGGAGACGGCAGTTTAAAATCAATGCCTTGACTGGCTGCTTCCGCTTTGAATATAGCTGCATTTGGCATATTCATGCCTAGTTCATTTAAGATCTCTTCATTATTGATATATAGTCTGTTCTCACCTTCTTCGGTTGGCGAAAGCATCATCTCCCATTTTAATGTCACCCATTCGTGTCGCGGAAAAGATTGCACTGATTGCTCTATGGTCTGACCACCAATCTTACCTCTTTCTATTGACAAAAAGTCATTGTTTTTCATCATTATTCGTATGCCAGGACATGGATTATCCGGTACACTGTTATCCCAGCAAGAACAACACTCTACATCTATCAGTAACAGATTTTCAATATCATCAGTAGAAGCAATATAAAAGTCAGCTTCTATAATAACTGTATTTCCCTCAGCAGCACGAAAGCCGCTTTTTTCAATGTCTGCTTTAGATAGTGTTGTTGCCGTCGGTTGAGCATAAATACGCAGGGCATGATTCCCCTCCGATACAATGTCACTATCTAGTAAGATTGTATTTTCTCCACTTTCGGGATGGACTAGCTGAAGATTTGTCCATCTACTATTGTCATCAGGAAATAACTCAGATAGTTCGCTATCGTTTTTTACTTCGAAGCCATCTTCAAATAAGTAAGGTGCAGTGTTTAGTTCTATCGAATCATCACTGCTATCACAAGCTACAATGATAGGTAAGGCAAAAAAAATATATTTCACTGGAAATAGATTGAGTCAAAGATTCATGTACCACTATAACGGGTAGATAGTTATTTTCTTTTTACTGACTTCGTTTAACTCAAAAAAAATAGCGAGCCGTACTTCCACACGACTCGCCATCAATCTTACTGAAAAAGAATATTTCAGTAAAAACTTATTTTGTCAGCAGCATCGACTTCGTCAATGTTGTCTCTTGTGTCGATAGGCGATAATAGTAAATGCCTGCCGATAAGTGGTCTGCTCGGAACATCACTTGATTGACACCTGCTTCAAAATCGCGATTGATCTCTAAGATATTTTTACCATTGACGTCAAAGACAGATAGTGTAGCACGCTCCGCTTCATTCAGATAGAACTGAATCATCGTTTCCGTCTGGAAAGGATTCGGGAAGTTGGTCAAGTCGGTGATGTTCGTCGATCTGCTTCCTACATTGCCGTCATTGGCATTGCCATCAGGACGAAGTGTAAAGCTCGCTTCATCATCTTCTTGTGTGCTTTCTCCATTGCCATTGCCGGGTGTAGAGTCTGGATCTTCTTCGCTGGAGCGGGTGACCTGTGCGTAGATTGTGATCGGTGTATTATTAGATAGACTAAATACCGTAAATTCTAGCACGCCACTTTCTCCGGCTGCGATCGACCCAATTTCCCAATTGCGAGAACCGATGCGATAGCCACCAATGGTTGTGATCGCGCTCGTGAAGGCTGATGCCGTCGGGATCGGTACGTTGATGAAGACGTTTTCAGCATCTAGTGGACCGTCATTGCGGACTTCGACACGGAAAGTGACATTTTCATATTGACCGAAGCCATCTGCATTGGTGTCGATAGACAAACTCAAATCTGCGCCATCGGTCGCCGTAGTCGGGCACTCTCCTTTGATCCAAAGGTTGACGCCCGCTGCATCTGCTTCACAAGCATTGCCGTAGGTTTGACCATCGCAGCCACAGACTGGATCATACTCTTGTGTACATACTTGATCGTCGTTCGGTGTACCTTGGCAGTCGTCACATTCAGAAATACCCAATTCGATGAACTGTGTATCGCAGCCATCTTCGCCATCCACATCGACCTCAATATCTACAGGCGTACCAGGTTCTAGCAACTCACCGCTACAGTTTTCTAATTGTAAAGTGATCGTTTTCTCCTCTCCAGCTTCCAAAGTTGCTACCGCACTCAGATTGCAGTCTGCAAAACGAACTTGATTTCTTTCATCAATAGAGAAATTGATGGTAACACGCTCATCTGAATCTGGTACAGACACTTTTGCTGTGTAAGTGACAATGCCACTAGCATCACAAGTCAATGTTTGGTTGCTGAACTGCACACAAGCAGTCGGTGCATCATCTCCACACTCGAATATAGTCTCTAGATTATCGACTTCATTGATGTCTCTACAAACTAGACCTGCGAAGCCACCTTCTTGACAAATAATCTCGCCTTCTTCTGTGTATAGCGTCACAAATCCATCTGAGCTAGCGCAGTCCGGTACGAGATAGACCGTTTCACCATCAAGCGTCCCTTTTTGGACGACCAAACGAACACTTAAGTTCTCTTCTGCACAGCACGCTTCTAACTGAGCAAGTAGATCGTTCAGCCAAGTCAAATCCGGTGTATCGTCATCATTGCAGACTTTGACGCGGCAGTAGCGATAGATCGAATTTCTGACCAACAGTGCCTCATACGTATCGCAAGTACCTTCGGCAGGTTCATCTACGATAGCCTCTGTACTAGAGCCACTTACAGACTCATCACTGTCTACTTGTCGCCAGCTTCTGGCGCGATAGTTGGTACCAGCCACAGATAGTTTGATTTGTCCATCGCGATCAGATTGGCTAATCAAGTCACAATCGTTTGGATCGACGACTTCGACGCGCTTGCAGCATTCGATATCACAGCCATTTTGTTTGTAGACGTAACAAACGGTGTAAACTGCATTGCGAGAAAACTTCAAGTTGATGGTGCGTCCTGCTTGGAAGGTTTGTACACCACTACTAGATTTGACTTTCCAGTAACCGCTCGGGTAGTGCGAAGGTACTTGGAAGGTATAGATCAATTCGCGCTCATAGTTATCGTACTCCTTGAAACTAAAGTGCAAATCGTCACAATCTTCATCCACTTCGTCTTCACAAAGCGGCTCGCATCGTACGAATAGTTTGAACGCATCCAACTGATGCTGATCGCGACCATCAATGACTAAATAGTAGAAACCCGACTCCGGATACTCAATAAAAATACGCTCTTCATGGCTGCCATCATTGATGCTACGCGCTACACAGTGGCTCAGTTGATCGCCATAGCAAGAGCGGAACAAGAACAAGTCCAGATTGTCGTGCAAATCTTGAGTGAAAATCTCTAATGATTTGCCAGCTTCTGCTTTCACTTTATAGACCAGCTCTTTGCCACTATACGGATAGTAAGTACGACTCAGTCCGCTGACACAGCTAGAATAGTCATGATAGTCCAGATCATTGCTACCATGTCGATTGTCTAAGGAATAGCCTTTGCCACACTCCAAGGTGTAGAGATTGCTACAGCTAAAGTTATTGGCTTGCTGGCAGTCTACGTCTATGCGAAAATGACTTTCGTTATGTGCATCAGGTCCGTCTACGACGACATAGTAAGTACCGGACTGTGGATTGTGTACTTCGATAGTCTCTGTGCTGCTATACTTGTTACGGCTAGCCGCAATACAGTGGTCTAAGTCACAATCATTGAACAAAAATAAGTCTAGGTTGGAACTGAAGTTGGAGATTTTGACAGTTAGTTTATCGCTACCACTCGGTACGCGCAATTTATAGACGCGATCTCCGGCTTTATAATCATCGTGACTAGAGACACAGCCATTGCCATAGTTACAGTCACTGTTCAGGCGACTTGTTTTACCAACTGTAGAGTCTGTATAGGCACGTCCGCACTCGATAGTCGGTGCGCCAGAGCAAGGATGACTGATACAATCAGTACTACCGCCGCCGCCGCCGCCGTCATTGTCGTCGTCATCTGCTTGATTGCAGGCGACTGTCAAGGCAAAATTGGTTCTTTCGGAAGCCTCCATGCCATCCAAAACAACATAGTATCGTCCGGCAGGTAGTGTTCTGGCGATGGTCAGATTGCGACCGCCTACAGAAGTATTGCTAGCGACGCAACGTAGCCCGTTGCTACAATCTTGTAGAATGAAAACGCCCACATCTGCTCTCAAATCTTGTACAGTGACCCGCACGAAAGAAGATTCGATGTTGATAGAATAGACGGACTCCTTTCCATTATAGGAAGAAGTGCCATTGGGCGAAGAAGAGACGCAGCCTGCATAATCGCTGGCGTCAAATTGGTTGGTGCCGTTGCTGTTGCTGCTGAAGACCGTACGACTACAGTCAAGCGGTACAGCTCTGTCTACACAGTTGGACTGTGCCATCAGGAAAGTGCAACAACTCAGACAGAGGAGTGTAAGAATAGTAGTTTTCCAATTCATCATAATGTGTAATTGAGTTAATCGGTTAAGATTGATTTCTAAAAATAAGTCGTGAAAGATACCGGCTTGCTAGTGTGAGATGTTTCTGCTCGGAGAGTGGATTTGTGAATGCAATTTAAACATATTCTATCTAAATTACCAATGTTTTTGTTTGTCATATTTTATAGTAGGTGTCAAATTAGAATATGCTAAAGGGGTAGACGGGAAGTATCTGTTAAATGGTTGGGTCGAATTTTATTTTTATGTAGAAAATTTTCCTTGACTCATATTGATACAAAAATATTAATACCGAAGCGTCTTCTGAAAACGCTCATCTACCCATCTCTCAAAGTGTTCATCAACCGAAAAGCCATCCTGCTCAAGAGGTATTCGAATAGAGGAATACTTTTCATTTTTTGCCATGGTTAGTAGTTCTGTAAAGCCAACTTTTTTCGATAAATATTCACAGAAAGCAGCACTCAATTTATAGTAATCTACCTTTTCTGCGAAGGTATTTAACTTTGGGTTATCTTCTTCTATCCTTATCAAATTTCTGACCCCATCTTCATCATACTTCCTCCACAAATCATCAATATCGCAAAGTTGATTGTTATTTTTTATCTGAATAAACCAATTGTCATTGATGTCGTAGATGCGTTGCAACTCAGGATGCTTCGATTTTATGTAGAGGCTCAGATAAGTGGTATAACCTTCCGTAAACCAATATTCCTCAAAACTGCCCATTTGGGTGTGAATGTATTCGTGTATATATGGCGGATAGATGGCATTAAAATGATAAAATCGAATGATATTGTGTTTGGGAAATGCAGAAGAAATCTTCTTTTCTCCAAAGAAATAGAGCACTTTTAAATCGCTAGCCGGCTCAAAAGCTAATGTTTGATCTGTTGCCTTAAGAGACTTCTCTATCAACTTGACCATGTGCTGAATGCTATCTTGTGTAACTGCATCAGGCGAGTAGTAAATTTGCCCAAAATCAGTGTGTACAGCCTTTGAATGTTTTGGCTTCAGTCGCTCAAAAGAGTAAACTCTAATGCCCCAAAAGCAGAGCGGTATGATTACTGCTGCTGTGAACAAGTATTTTTGATATTTCTTCATATTTAACTCTTCTACGATGGATTTCGCTTTCTTCTCTATATTTGGCGTTCTAAAATGAAGACGTAAGCAACATGACAAAAGCACTCGCTATACTATACGATTTCGATGGGACAATTGTGAATTCTGAAGCCGTCAATTTTCAATGTTGGAAGGACTGTATGGCATTGGTAGGGGTGGAGTTAACGGAAGAAGAATATTTATTAGAGTACATCGGTCATCCTATGCTGGACAATATCAATTGCGCTATTGAGAAGCATCAACTCAATGTGAGTATAGCAGATATGGTCGCCAATGGGCAAAAATGGTATGCCGAGCGACCGGAAGCCAAGATTTTTCACTTCATGCCATATGCTCTGGAAACTATTCAGTTTTATCATGATCGTGGTATTCGGCTGGCGATTGTGACGGGCAGTCAGCGACATTCTATTGATCGTTTTTTCGAGCAACATCCACAGATGCTAGACTACTTTGAGTTTGCAGTGACCGCTAGTGATGTGGAGCGTAGCAAACCCGATCCGAGATCGTATATATTGGCGTTAGAGCAGTTGAATTTAGCTGCTGATAAAGTGATTACTTTTGAGGATACCTGGAGTGGTACGACTTCTGCCAAGGGTGCGGGCATTTGCTGTTATGCGATTCAGAAAGCCACTGCTTTGCGTGAGCAATTGGATGTAGCAGATGGGGTATTTAGTGATTTGGAGGAGGCACGGAAGCATTTGGTATCGAAGGGATTGGTGTGATGCGAATGGAGCAGTTGGAAACCGAAAAGTATAAAATCCGAAATGTAAAATGTAAAACAGGTGCATTGTCCTTAACTATGGATTTCCGTGTTATGATGTCACATTACAGATAAATGACAAATTCGTCAATAACTTTGGCGTATTTAACAATGCCCATCGTAGCTGCACCTTGTAAATGATCGCCGTCGTAAGTGACCAGATTTCGGTTCATTTGACCTGCCATCAAAGATTCGCTGTCCGCTAGAGTGGTGACTTGGTCTTTGGTACTGGCAAGAATCAAGATTGGAATGTCGATTTTTTTCAGTCGCTTTTCGATCTCTACTGCCGACTCAGGAACAACTAGCGTTTTATCTTTTGTCTCTTTAACACGCGCTGCTATCTTTTGCGCATCAACAACAAAACCTTCGCCCACCAAAAAATCGTAAGGTGTCTCCTCGTATGCTGCTGTCGACACCAAAGTACCCATCGAAAAAGCGAGCACGCCAAGCTGTTTGGGTTCTAAATATACTTTCGCCCAATTGACAACTGTTTGAAAATCAGTGATATACTCGTCATGATAGACATTGTTGGAATTGAACTCAAAATCTGAACTACTCCCAAATCCACGATAATCGAAAGTGACCACGTCATATCCATTTTCTAGCAATCGAAAAACATAGGGCAGTGAATAGCCCATATTGCCAGCATCGCTGCCTGCGATCAGAAAAGTGGTATTCTTCTTTTCGGCAGCCTTAGTTTTCATCACCCAAACATGTAACTCAGCATCATCCGAAGTGACGACTGTCGTGTCCACGTACTCCATTTTGAAGACTTCGGGCGTCATGACATAGTCGCGGATGGGATTAATGGCGAAAAGTTGCTGATATACAAACAGATAGCAGAAAGAAAAGGTGAATAGTATTGACTTCATAAGCAGGTGATGTAAGACTTACCAAATCTGGAAGATTTAGCAAGTCGTTGTTTTTTTATTATCAAAATAAAAATATATATAAAAGGCCGCACCAAAGCTCGTCGCATAAGTCGAGACCCATTTTTAGCCGGTGCGG
>JBCDHX010000059.1:0-32294 GCA_038749535.1 Bacteroidota bacterium | reverse complement strand
TTTGGGGCAATGCCAAAATGAATAGCCCGTCGGCTTTGCCTGTCCCGACTCTCGGGGAGACAAATACCATGCTCATGTCGCTGAAAAATTGAATCATTTGATAAATCAAAGAGCAAAAAGGAATTTGATGCGTTTGCCCTGGTAGTATTCTTGAAAATTTGAATAAGTGATTTGAAACTGTATGGAACTGTATTTATTGCTGTTCCAGGTGTAATACCTCAACTGCTTCATTCAGATAATACATGAGCTGTAGCTCTCCGCTCGTGATGTCCGCTAGCTGTCTTTGAAAGGTTCTAAAATTGGTTGCTATTAAGTTAATGTGTGATGAAAATTGTCGACCGATAAAGGTTCAGGAACAACTGCTCAATTCTAGCTACAAATAGTTTGTAAGTCTGAGTTCAATAAAAAATTTACATTCTTGGTGTTGAGGAATAGTTGAAAGGCTACTATTTGCAATACGTTTCCACTTCAACTATTTCTCAACAATGTAAATTTATTCATTTCACGTTACTAAGCCAAAAAATAAACGATTCCCAAACCTTTTAGTCAAGCACATCCTGATTAATGCTCACTACTGCACGATCAATGATTTACTCATGCGTTGTCCATTAAACGCAAATTCTATGGTGTAAACACCTGTAGGTAAATCTGTAGTGGCTAACACTAATGTATTCAATCCCTTATCAAAACTCTGCTGCCATTGTCGAATTGGCTTGCCCGATGCAGTAATCAACCGAATGTTCCATGTGCCACTTTCTGCGACAGGCAGTTCGATAGTTGTTGAACCATTATTCAATGGATTTGGATAAAGGTTGCCGAGAACAGTTTTGCTAACATTTACTTTTGCACTCACTGTAGCGTGGTAGGTACTTGTGCCATCAAAATCAACCTGACGCAAGCGATAGTAGTAAACGCCTGTCGAAGTCATTTCATCCAAATAGCTGTATTCCTGCGGCTCAAGCGTCGTTCCAGCTCCTTTTATTTTGGCAATGGCTTTAAACTGTTTGCCGTTTGAACTACGCTCTACTTCCATGAAATCATTGTTCAGTTCTGTCTCTGTTCGCCACTGCAATTTGACACTTCCCAAATGAGAAAAAACATCCGCTTTAAAGTAAGTCAATTCGATAGGTAGCGTTCCATCAATTTGATAGTCACATATAAGCCCATTAAAAGCAACTGTTGCAGGTAGCTCTTGAAAAGGCGCATTACCTGCGCTTCTGAAGTAGTTGTATTCTACCCCTGTGGGTCTATTGATACAGAAACCCTCTGCATAACTTACCGTTCCACTCGCGCTGGTAATCTCTATTTCTCTATCAGGTGGCAACCCACCTACAGGGCAAGTAGAGCCATCATCTATGAAAAGGCTAGCTTCATCTCCACGTGGATAACTAAGGCGGTCAGGACATTGTGCTAATGCACATTGCAACGCGGCAATGGATAGTATAAACGGTATTAGTAAGACTATTTTCATAATGCTGTTTTTATAGATGTAGTATAAATTTTGCAAGGCATTGGAGTCGAAAAGATCATTAAAAGAATGAAAGCACACGTGATCATCTCGAAAGACATCAATGTACTTTCATTCTTACGCTATCAATAGAAGTAAGCAGTCATTGGATACTTTTCTGTAAGTAGCCTAATTCCTAGAAGGATAAATACCCATTAGCGCAATACACCAATTCATAGCTAGAAAAGGAGGACGGTTATCGTGTGGTATGCCGCCTCCGGCAGCATCTAATCCAAAATCGCTTTGTAGACCTTGAATGATACTGTTGTTGTCGAAAGTAGGATCGTTGGCGTAGATTGCTGACCCATCGGTAATGGCAGCAAAACCATCGTTAGAAGCTCGACTCGAGTCTGCTCGCTCATCTGCTGCTTTCAAGCTAACAGATCCTGTAAATTGGTGCGTATGGGAAGGCATTTGTTCTATCGTTAATGCAGTTTGTTCTACACCTCCTCTTTGACCTAGTGCATAGTTAGATAATCCTGGTGATTGCTGAAAATGTATAGGCACACGACCACGCAAATCTGGTAGCGCAAAGGTCGAGCGTCCATCTCCACCATAAGTCGTGCCTAATAGACTAAACAAGGCTGAGTATTGGGATATGGATAAAAGCTGTCCATTACACATTGCCCATCCTCGAGGCGCAAAGTTGAAAGCAAACAATTGAAGTTGACCAAGTATAGGTTCCATAAAACAGATAATTTAGAATGAAAAATAAGTGTGTAAATCAAATCGTATCAGACATCAACTATTCATAGTAGATATAGCCATATTTATCTTCCATTTTGTCTTGCAGCAATGGCATTTGCGTCGAGAGCTGACGTGTCAAATCGTAGTGATTAGCTACCGCTTTAACATCATCTAATCTGATAATGGAATAAGATATATTGTTGGTTGGATACATCCAATGGTGTCCATCTGCTCCTTTCATAATATTGCCTGTGATAAGCGAGACACCTACGTGATCTGCTTCTACCTTCACTTTACGTCCTTCTGTGTGTTCAAGCTCTTGAGTCAATTCGTTACTAATCGTCTCAATTTTGGCACTCTTTATTTCAATCTTTGCGCCCGCGGACACTTTTACGTAGTATTCCCCTTCCACATTTACACTGTACTCTTGGTTAATCATGCTCTTTGTAATTTTGCTGTAAGCATCTACCTGTTTGTAAAAGGTGCGTGTGTACTCGGTAAACTCCGTACCTGGAGGATCATAAGCAATGATGAAACCTGCATGTTCCTGTATTAATTCAGAAGGAACATAGTTTTCAATATACATAATATCTAGTTTGTCCAATAATTTATGCGCTCTTCCGCCTATAGCTAATACCCGAACATTAGACAATTCATGATGATAACCTCCATCTCTACCTCCACCAATACTTAGACCTGCTTTCGTTTCAAAATGAACCTGATCAACGTATTTGTTGGCATTGATTTCTACCTTATGAATATAGTCGCCTTCCGCCAAAATGATAGAACCTTTATCTTCTCCTCCTCTTCCACCATAGCGGTTGTCATTGATTCTGATTTGATCGACATATTTTCCCGTCTGTAAGCCCAACTCTTTGATGACCTGACGTGGAAATTCGTTACCACCACCGCCGCCGTATGGCGTCACTTTGATCTTGGAGTTGCCTTTTTTGACTGTTTGTGTTTTCATAGTTGTGAAAATTTTTAATTGAAAAAAATTATTTTAATAGTGTATGATAATATATTTCAAATGACCTATTGCGGCTATCGTCGCTTTACAAGCTGCTGCACCTGTCGTCCCTCTCTTGCGACCAAATGAAGCTGATAAATCTCATCTGTCAGATCACTCAAATCCAAATCATTTTGCACCGCCAGCCTTTTTACCAACTGCCCCAAACTATTGTAGATCAAAATCTGCTCAAAGTCGTGTTCTTGTGGTAGTTCTAGCGTCAATTGACCATCCGTCGGATTCGGATATAGCTTGACTTTATCAGCAAAAGACTTCCCAAAATCAACCACTTCAATGTTAGAATACTCAAAACTGCCATCATTATTCATTTGCTTCAAGCGATAATAATTCTCACCTGAAAGTGGCTGTTCGTCATAAAATTTATAGTCTTGTTGCTCCAATGTTGTACCTGCACCTTTTGCGAAACCAATATTTGTCCATCGAGAATTCGGATCTGAAGTTCGTTCGATTTCAAAACCGCTATTGTTCAATTCGCTTGCCGTTGACCATTTTAGTAAAGTCCTATTTTGTACTTTTTCAGCTGTAAAACGCAACAACTCCACAGGTAGAACCGAATTTTCGGTCTGCAAAAAGAAACCTGAAAATCCATTGACTTCAAAGATGATTTCCCAACGGTTGAGCGGAGCATTCCAAACGATGTCGTTGTCAGCAGGATCGATAAGTGTGGTTGGTGCAAAAACATAGTCTGCGGGTTCACCAGAATTATTGACGGATGCTCCTGCAAATGCAGTGATACGAGCATTTTGTACATTGAGCATATCAGTTGGACTGGTCGGCAAATCAAGTGTGCTACCCGGATGAGCATTAAACGCATCAAATTCAGCTTGTGTAAAATAGAGTGTCACGGTCGCTGTGGAAGCACTCGCGTCTGCGGCTGGATTAATTTCGTAGTGTCGCTGTACATAAGGTGTGCCATTGAAGGTTTGAACGCTTGGGTCGATAAAAACATAAGCGGTCACGTCGCCACTGACAGGATTTGCACCTGATTGGGCGACGATGGCGATGAGGTTATCGCAGTCGATAAGATAGTCAGTCGTTATACTTTGGGTTAATGTCACCGATTGATCGGTATTGGCTAGTCGAGCATTGGCATTGACTTGGTTGCTTTGAAACTCGTAGGCGCCTATGTCGATGACGCTATTGAAGATACGCGGACTGTTGTCTAAATCTTTGCTTGCACTATTAGCAGTATTATCGCCCATATCAATAGCAGGGGAGCAAACTTGCAATCTCAAATCATTATTATCAGCATCCAAGAAGAAAGGGTCTTGGTCTTTGTTATCACCGCCATCTGTGGTTGAAAACATAGGCAATCCACCTCGAATGATGGTGTTCGTGAAAATGGCGTTGTTGCCATCGGTTTGTACTTCGGTAAGATTGCCGTTGTCGTCCGTATTGCCCCAAAAGATGCAATTGGTGATATTGATAGTAGAAGATGAACTATATATGCCACCTCCAAATCGAGTAGCAGTATTGGCTGAAAAGCTACAATTGAGTAGCGTCACATCCGCTGAGGAATTGAAAAGCGCGCCACCTAGATCGCTCGCTGTATTGTTACTGAAAGCGCAGTTGGTGAAATTGGGGTTACCAATTTCATTGAATAAACCACCTCCACTGAAAGAACTGTTTTCAAAGAAGCTGCAGTTGGTGAATGTTGGATTGGATACAAAAATATAGACAGCACCTCCACTACCTACAGCAGTGTTTGCCTCAAATGTGCAGTTTTGGATAGACGGAGAAGACGATCTAAGATGCATAGCTGCTCCCGAATTATTGAGACCACCTGGTGAATTGGCATCGTCTGCATTTCCTGCTGTGAGCGTAAATCCATCGAGTACAGCAGTTGCATCAAGCGGATTACTTACATTATCATTAAAGATGATATTGTAGCTGTTGCCGCTATTGTCTCCGCCTGTATTGTCGTTTTGGTCAATGTCGCCACTCAAAATAGTCTGATTGGTACGAAAGTCGCGTTCAGAGCGTGTGCTTTCTGTGCCATCGAAGCCACCGTAAATGGCAACTCCATTTTTAAGGGCAAAACTTAGGTCTCTATCGTTGTTGGTCAGTCCATTGCCTTCATCGGGATAGTACGTACCTTTGGCAACCCAGATTTCGGTGATCGTAGTACAGTCATCATTTAGAGCATCTTGTAAATTGCGGTAAGCATCTGCCCAAGAGTTACCATCATTGTTGCCTGTGGTGAGGGCTTGATTGACATAGAGTACGTTATTTCTATCTACCTGTAATTCATACGCGCCCATATCGATGATGCAGCCACGGATGCGCGGATTGCGATCTATATCGACAGTCGATATACTAGCATTATTATCGCCCATATCAATGGCAGGAGAAGCAGCTTGCAGGCGTAAATCATCATTAGCCGCATCCATAAAAAGTGGGTCTTGATCTTTGTTGGCAGTACCTGCATAGCCGCCTTGAATGATGCTGAAGCTTACCGTAGCGTTTCCACCTGCACCATTCACAATTTCAGAGCTATTGTTCCAAAGTATAGAATTGACGATGGTGGGGTTGGCACTATTAAAGTTATAAACAGCTCCACCCAGAGGTGCTGAATTCCGTGTGAAGGTACAATTGATGATTTGTGGAAGTGATTGGGCAGGTGAATTCCTGATGGCTCCCCCTACATCTACTGCTTGATTGTCAATGAAAAGACAATTTGTAATAGTGGGTGAAGAAAAAGCATTATTTATAGCACCGCCAGAACCAGCACTTGTTATTGCTCTATTTGCCTTAAAAATACAATTGAAAATATAGGGCGAAGCAAATTCAACCTGTATAGCTCCTCCCTGCCATGCTTCATTAGCTATAAATATACAATTGGAGATAGTAGGTGAAGAAGAGCGATTATAAATAGCTCCACCCTTATTACCTGGAACTATACCTATATTTGCATTTCCTGAAGTAAGGGTGAATCCATCCAAAATGGCAGTGCTATTCAATCCATTATTTAAATTAAATATGATATGATAGCTATTGCCTCCATTTCCGCTTGTCCCATCGTTTTGGTCAATATCACCTGAGAGAATGGTCACATTGGCTGCGAAGTCTCTTTGATAGCGCATGGTTTCCGTGCCATCGAACCCCCCGTAAATACCGACATTATTTTTCATCACAAAACTAGCGTTGCGGTCGTTGTCGGTTTGTCCGCTACCTTCATCGGGATAGTAAGTGCCTTGGGCGACCCATATTTCGGTTTCACAAGGGTTACTACTGGATACTGCATTTAGTGCATTTTGCAGGTTGTTGAAAGCATTTGCCCAAGATGTGCCGTCGTTGTTGCCTGTGGTGAGGGCTTGATTGACGTAGAGTATGTTATTATCTGCCTGAAATTCATACGCGCCTATATCAATTGTTCCACTAAAAATACGCGGATTGCCATTCAAATCTTCGCTATTACTATTTGCGCTATTATCACCCATATCGATAGCAGGTGAGCAGGATTGTAAGCGCAGATCACCATTAGCAGCATCCACAAAAAGTGGGTCTTGGTCTTTATTGCCTGTACCTGTGTAGCCGCCTTGGACGATGCTGAAACTAACTACAGAATTGCCTAAATTATCATTAAAAATTTCTGAACTATTTGCCCATAAGATACAATTGGTCAATTGAAGGGAAGAAAAAAAGTTATACGCGCTGCCGCCAAAATTTGCTGAATTTTGGCTAAAAGAACAATTGATTAGTGTTGATGTTGAACTAGACCTATTGAATATTCCACCGCCAAGATTTGCTGAATTTTGACTAAAAGAACAATTGGTCAATGTAGGAGAAGCAGAACTATTGAATATTCCACCTCCGTCATCTGATGCTGAATTTTGATTAAAAGAACAATTGGTTAGTGTAGGTGAAGCAGAACTATTGTACATTCCACCTCCATCATCTGATGCTGAATTTTGACTAAAAGAACAATTGGTCAATGTAGGAGAAGCAGAACTATTGTACATTCCACCACCTTCAGATGCTGAATTTTGATTAAAAGAACAATTGGTCAATGTGGGTGAAGCAGAAAAATTATACATTCCGCCGCCAAAATTTGCTGAATTTTGGCTAAAAGAACAGTTATTAAAAGTTGGGAAGGAGTTATCGCTGTTAAGAACACTTCCTCCAATATTGCTAGCGGTATTGTTTATGAATTGGCAATTCGAGATAGTCGGGGAAGTTCCTCGATTTCTCATTCCTCCTCCGTTGTTGTCAAGACCTTGGCTGGCATTGCCTCTACTAATCTTAAAGCCATCTAAGATCGCAGTATTGTTCAAGCCATTAAAGGAATTCAAAACAACGTGATAGCTATTGCCCGAGTTATCACCACCCGAGTTATCATTTTGGTCAATATCACCTGAAAGAATGGTCACGTTAGTTGCGAAGTCTCTTTGGGAGCGCATGGTTTCTGTACCTACAAATCCGCCGTAAATACCGACGTCATTTTTCATCGTAAAACTAGCGTTGCGGTCGTTGTCGGTTTGTCCGCTACCCTCGTCGGGATGGTAAGTGCCTTGTGCGACCCAGATTTCGCTATTCGCACCTGCGGTGGCGTGGGCTTGTTGTAGCGTCAAAAAGGCATTGCCCCAACTCAGTCCATCGTTGGCATCGTTGCCAGTTTTGCTGACGTGGTAGATGGTTTGTGCGTGAAGAATGGAGGTTGAAAAAAAAGCGAGCAGCACTGTGATGAGTGACACTCGGTTGAAATATGTGTAAATGCGGTGTCTCATGAAAATGGATAAAGTGTGTGGTAAGGGACGTGGAAAAATATAACCTGCGCACCTGACTTGCTCTTTTTCCCTTTCTCTTCGTTACAAAAAGCCTTACGTAGCATTGCTATGTGCGGTTTTTGTGTCTCGATAAAGAAAAAAATACCTACGTCATTTTGCGTACTTTATTTATTTCCAAGTCCCTAAAAAACGAAATGTAGCTCGTGTAAAAAATGTGTGGTGATAATCATATTTTACACATACAAAAATGCGCTATCTTTGATGAGAAACGTTTTCCTATTGGTGCAAATGCTTGTATTATTGTTGCAAAAACTAAGTATCTGATACTTCTTGGTGCCTGGAATATTCAATGCGCACTTGTTCACTGGCTTCAGCTTAGAAAAGTCTCGAAATCGGGACAAGTTATCGGATAATTCACCCACAAAAGCATGACAAAAGAGCAAGATCGGCAGGATGATTTTTTGCAGCAGTCGCGAATGGTGGTGCTGAATGCGCTGGACGATTCTACTTTTGGAGTGGAGCAGTTGAGCGATGCCTTAGGTATGAGTCGCTCACAATTACATCGAAGGGTAAAAGCAGCGACAGGTCTTTCGACCTCTCATTTTATTCGTCAGATACGATTGGAAGCGGCACAGCAGATGCTGACAGCTACGGACTGGAATGTCAGCGAAATTGCTTACAAAACTGGACATAGCACACCTGCTAATTTTTCTAAGTATTTCAAGGCGGAATATGGCATTTCGCCTTCACAATATCGAAAGCAACCACCCGAAGAAGCACCACAGGAAACACAACTTTCCTCTGCGGAAGCTAATATTTCATCACAGACAGCTCCACCGTCTCCATCCACTCAAAAGTGGAAGTGGTTTGTACTGGCTACTTTTCTAATACTAGGAATACTCACTTTTGTATTCTTTTATTCCTCTCCTACTGTACTTAATCGGCTATCTGAAAACGTAGAAGCCAATAAAGCCTACGAGCGCGGACAATTTTTGATGCAGGACCGCACGGATGAGAATTTGAAGAAGGCACAATTAGAGTTTGAGACAGCACTTGATCTGGATAGCACATTTGCGGCAGCTCATTTGGGAAAAGCAACCGTTTTTTATTTGCTTGAAAATGCTGAAACGCACCCCAACTATTGGCAGCAGGCAGAAAAACTAGCCAAGCAGTCGATTGCATTAGACGATAAGAATGGTTTGGCGTATGCGCTACTCGCCAATATTTATAGCGATCAGTTCGAGTTTGAAAAGGCATTGACGATCTATGAAAAAGCCCTAAAATTGAGTCCCGATGAAGCGATGATTCATTATTGGTATAGTTTGCGGTTGCGCTGCATTGGCGACTTCTCCCGTTCGTTGGCTCATGCGGAGCGCGCTAATCAGCTCGATCCATTGCATCCAGTCATTGTGGCAGGCTATATTTACACGGCGATTTTGGGAGAAGAATTTGAGCTAGCAGAAACGCTGTTGGAAGAAAATGAGGCGGTGTTTGAGGATATGTATTTGTATTTATTGACTAAAGGAACACTAGCTGCTGCGCAAGGAAACTATGAGCAAGCTATTGCGTATTACGACGCTTCTATATCTGAGAATCCTGATTATCCTTATCCAAAAACTGAGCGTGCTTTCTGTCTTGCTAAGTTGGGGAATAGAGCTGAAGCTATCGCTTTTTTGGATAGTTTGGATTTCAGTTCAGATTGGCAGTATCTAGAGGCTGCTACTGTTCTGGGTGGCTTGGAGGAAGTGGAAAATGGTGTTACATATCTCCACCAAGCGGCAAAGCGACAGTCTATATCTTCTGATATCTTAGTGAGTTTTTTTTACTCGCCTTACCATCAGCATCCTACCTATCTAGCTATCTTAGAACAGTACAACTTGGCGCAATATTTAGAGCATTAAGCTCCAGGCACGCGCGCCGTCGCAAACAACTTTCGTACGCTATATTTCTGCGTTCCATTGGCAAATACCATCAGCAAGCCACCCATAATCGCTAAGTTTTTCATGAACAAAATAGACTGCATTCGGCGATAGTCTTCTACTTGTTCGATACAAGGATAAGTCCCTATACACCCAACTGGATCGTTCCAAAAAGAGTGAACAATGAACGTCACAGGAATCCAGTATAACAATAACAGAATGACTGCAAACTGCACGCGATAACCAATGAGTAATAGAATTCCGCCCAACAACAAGATCCCAATGCCACCGACTAGCTGCCACTCCGTATTCCAAGACAAGCCATAGTAAATCATCTCATCGGCGGTATCTTTGAAGTAAGACATAGAGTCGATGGCTTCATAGATAAAAATGAAGCCCAGCAGTAGTCTGCCCAATAAATCAGTAATATTTTTCATATCTACATTAATTCATCAACCAACTGTCTCACCCCTTTGATAGCTGTCTCTTCTATAACGGTCAAATGCTTGGATTGGCTCAATTCGTAGTTGATAGAAGGTCGAGGGTCAATGTAATAAATAGGCGTCGCAAGAGGTGCGTAAGCTGTCAAAGAAGCTGCCGGATAGACCTGCATGGATGTCCCAATAATGATAACGATATCTGCCGACAACATCACTGCCGCCGCTATTTCTAGCATTGGTACCTGCTCTCCGAACCAGACGATATGTGGTCGCAGCTGTGCACCTTCGGGACAGCAATCTCCAGTCTTCAAATCCTCTCGCCAGTCTTGTACAAATTGTTCGTTTTGAGTACTACGCACTTTCAGTAATTCGCCATGCAGATGGATGATATTACTGCTGCCGGCTCGCTCGTGCAGATCGTCTACATTTTGGGTGATGACGATAACTTCGTACTGCTCCTCCAGTTCTACCAAGGCTCTGTGACCGGCATTGGGCTCGACCTCAAACAACTGCCTTCTTCGCTGATTATAAAAGTCCAATACCAGCTCTTGATTTTTCCCCCAGCCTTGCGGACTTGCGACTTCCATCACATCATGACCCTCCCAAAGTCCACCTGCATCCCGAAAGGTATTGATGCCGCTTTCTGCACTCATGCCAGCTCCGGTCAGGACGACGATTTGTTGTTTTTTTTGCATAGGTTTGTTTATAGCGATTTTGGGGTAAGATAGGGAGATATTGTAAAACCAAATATTCCTTCAACTTCCAGCTCCGAATTATGACAGAAATGGCATCTTAATTATTAATGCATTTCAGGAACTTACCAAAAAATGATTTTAAAGCATTAGTACTCAAAGATTCCTACTAAACAACATTCTAAAAAATTCCATTCTAACCATCATTTATTTGGCAATCAACCCTCATCCTCCACTACTCTATCTAATGTTGTCAATTAGCACAAAAACAAGGGTTGTCATTTCCTTAACTCCCTGATAAACACTACCTTTGCGCCAAATTTTAGAATAGCCTAAAATATTCAGACTCGTTTAGAAAGACTAAGGATTCAGCGTTTAGATCAAAAGTACCTCTTGAACTGTCTAGCGTCTAATATCTATCGTCTAAAAATCTTAAAATAAATGGCAAATATCGGTCTAGTAAAACAGGTGATCGGACCTGTCGTTGACGTAGAATTTTCTGAAGCAGGTTCTACTATTCCTGAAATCTTGAACGCACTAGAAATCAAGCGCGAAACTGGTGAAACACTGGTCATGGAAGTGCAGCAGCACTTAGGAGAAGATAGTGTCCGTGCCATCGCCATGGATGCGACAGATGGATTGACGCGTGGTACACAAGTTACGGATACTGGCAAGCCGATTGCGATGCCTGTCGGTGATCAGATTCGTGGACGTCTGTTCAACGTGACTGGTGAGCCAATCGACGGTATGGGTGCGATTGAAAAAGGAGCAGATGCTCGTCCAATCCACGCGAAGCCGCCGACCTATGAAGAGCTTTCTACTTCTACAGAAGTACTATACACTGGTATCAAAGTCATCGACTTGATCGAGCCGTACTCCAAAGGTGGAAAAGTAGGATTGTTTGGTGGTGCAGGTGTCGGTAAGACCGTTTTGATTCAAGAATTGATTAACAATATCGCCCTTGGATACGAAGGTATTTCTGTATTTGCAGGTGTAGGTGAGCGTACGCGTGAAGGAAATGACTTGATGCGAGAGATGCTAGAAGCTGGTATCATCAAATATGGTGACGACTTTATGCACTCGATGGAAGAAGGTGGCTGGGATTTGTCGAAAGTGGACATGGAGTTGTTGAAAGACTCTTCGGCGACTTTCGTTTTCGGTCAAATGAATGAGCCTCCGGGCGCACGTGCACGAGTAGCCTTGTCAGGTTTGACGATTGCAGAATACTACCGTGATGGTGACTTGAATGACCCAACAGGTGGTCGTGACATTCTATTCTTCGTCGACAACATTTTCCGATTTACTCAGGCGGGTTCAGAAGTATCGGCACTACTCGGTCGTATGCCTTCTGCAGTAGGTTATCAACCGACTTTGGCAACAGAAATGGGTGTTATGCAAGAGCGTATCACATCTACCAAGCGTGGTTCCATTACCTCTGTACAAGCAGTTTATGTACCTGCGGATGACTTGACGGATCCGGCTCCGGCGACGACATTTGCGCACTTGGATGCAACGACGGTATTGAGTCGTAAATTAGCTTCTCAAGCGATCTATCCAGCTATCGATCCATTAGATTCTTCTTCTACTATTTTGAAAGAAGACATCGTCGGTGAAGAGCACTACAGAACCGCTCAAGATGTGATCAATATCTTGCAGCGTTACAAAGAATTGCAGGATATCATCGCGATTCTAGGTTTGGAGGAGTTGTCTGAAGAGGACAAATTGGTTGTTCACCGCGCGCGTCGTGTGCAGCGATTCTTGTCTCAGCCATTCCACGTAGCAGAGCAATTTACGGGTATCCCAGGTGCTTTGGTACAAATCGAAGATACCATTCGTGGTTTCAACATGATTTTGGATGGCGAAATGGATGAGTATCCTGAGACTGCCTTCAACTTGAAAGGTTCTATCGAAGAAGTGATCGAAGAAGGTAAGAAGATGTTGGCAGAATCTGCTGTCTAATATGCATAACTAAAGATGTGTGCATCAAATGCTGCACATCTTTCGACACAATATAGCAGTCGTCTAACATCTATTATCTAACGTCTAAGGTCTGAAAAAATGAATATATCCATATTGACAGCCGATCAGTCCATCTTCGAAGGTGAGATTACTTCTGTAAAAGTGCCGGGTGTACTAGGTGAGTTTCAAATATTAAACAACCACGCACCCATCGTTTCTGCCTTACAAGAAGGGAAAGTAACGATCAAAAAAGCAGATGGTGAGCAAATGAACTTTACCATTCAGCAAGGATTCATCGAAGTGCTGAACAATGAAGTGTCACTGCTCGTACAAGGCGTACAGCAATAGCATACTTTATAATCATATAAACGACGTGCAAGTGGATGATTTCTACTTGCACGTTTTCTTTTTCCCTTCTCTTTTTAGTCATCTTCCCGACTGCGTGCTTGCTACTAATTGTGATTAGCATACTAAGCATTATATTTACAGCATCAAACATCCCTGAAGCCCCTTTTCTGAAATTTTACGAAAATTAGCCTAACAATATATATTGTTTTGCGTACACACAAACGTGTTCGCCGGATCGTGTCAATTTTCTGATAGTAATAGAGACAAAATCCAGCGAGCATAAAATGGTAAGAGTTTGGCTATCAGCTATTTAGCTCTTGCCCACCAAACCGATGTTAAGATTATATTCTCATGTACCGATTTGAACGCGCACAAAACATTACCTATCCGCTATTGCTCCGATTTGATGGCACAGCTTCAAAAATCGTCGAGCACATCATCGAAAGCGGTCTACCTCTTTCCATATTTCCCCTTATCTCCCAATTGTTAACACGGTTATCTTTTTCAACGAATCAGCCTGATCGCTTCTGATAGCGACTTACTATACCTATTTTAAACTACGATTAGATACTAGACTGATGAATCAATTTTACCATATCGTCAACGTAAAAATCCATCCTATGGGCCGACTTTTTTTACTGCTCTTTGCGCTCGTCGCATGTCAACTACAAGTACAGGCTCAAGCCTGTGTACCCGATCCCGATCTAGCAGATGCTGCACCGGGTCTTTACCCTCCTCCTTTCAATCCCGATACGCGCCCGACTGGTGGTATTGGCGAAGCGGCTTGTGCAGGTATGCCGTATGAGTTTACTTTTAACTTGGTAGCAGCCGACTCTGTCGATATCGGGGGCGGTACTATGAGAAAAGTAACTGATGTTATTTT
The DNA here is from genome assembly GCA_038749535.1 of Bacteroidota bacterium. Taxonomy (GTDB): domain Bacteria; phylum Bacteroidota; class Bacteroidia; order Chitinophagales; family Saprospiraceae; genus JAAUTG01. The sequence goes on along the minus strand of JBCDHX010000059.1, from coordinate 18,102 downwards.
AAGTACGCTCTCCGTTGTCGATTCTGATGGTAATGTTATCGATTTAAGTGCATTGGGGCTTTCTTATAATTGTAACCCCAACACTTGTATTGTACCCGGAGGTACTGTTGGTTGCTTACACATAAGTGGTAATATTCCAGCTACTGTAGCACCCGGCTTTTATGAGCTGGTCTTTAGTGGTTCTACAACTATTGAAAACTTTGGAACGCTCAACTTGACATTACCAGATCAGACCAATTTTCCGGGAGATCAGTACATCTTGGAAGTACGCGGAACAGAATGTGTACCCCTCGATTGTGATCTACGTGCAGAAGTCGAAACCGATGCGGCAACTTGCTTTAGTTCAACAGATGGGTCAGCTACTGTGACAACTACGGGTGCTACTGGAACAGTCACTTATCAGTGGGATGACAATGCAGGCAATCAGACAACAGCTACAGCAACCGGACTAGGTCAAGGTAACTACATGGTGACCGTCAGTGATGATACCGGATGTGAAATAGAGCTACAAGCCAATGTAGGTACGGGACTAGGCGCGGTAGAATTTACAGTTAATAAAGACAGCGACGCTAGCTGTAATGAAGGTGGACAAGCGACCATTATTATTACATCAGGTGTAGCACCTTTTCAATATACATGGTCAGATGATCCCACTAGAAATGACTCCATTGCAACAGATTTGGACGCCGGAAACTATATGGTGACCGTCACAGATGATACCGGATGTACAGGTGAAGGCATGGTGACGATCGAAAGTGCGACAACGACACTGGAAGTGATGGTCAGCGCGACCGATGCAGCTTGCGCAGGTGACAGCACTGGAACAGCCATGATCACGGTAACCGGTGGCAACGACGGTGCTACTTTCTTATGGTCTACTGGAGACACGACAGCCATGATAAGCAATCTACCTGCCGGAATGTACTCAGTGACCGTAACCAAAGAAGGATGTGATGTGATGGAAAGTGTAGAAATCGGAGAAGGTTCTTCTTTGATGCTAGACTTGATGACGGTAGATTCAGACTGCGAGGGCGGCGATAATGGCACAGCAGCCGCAACAGTAACAGGTGGTAGTGGAGATTATACCTACGCTTGGTCGGGTTTGGCAGCAACTACTGCCAATGTAGGAGACTTAGCTCCTGGCGACTATTCCTTAACAGTGACAGATACCGAAGGCTGTTCTCTGGTAGAAACTTTTAGCATAGGTGGCTCGGATACACCTCCTGATTTCGACATCATCGAAAGTGATGCGACTTGTAATGGTCTTTCAGATGGATTGGCTACTCTTTTATTTTTAGGTGATACGACTGGTTTGATGGTCTCTTGGTCAACTGGCGAAACAGGCATCAGCATCACGGGTCTTTCCGCAGGCGACTATGAAGTAACAGTAGAACTAGACGGCTGTACCGTAACGCGTATGTTTGACATAGGCGAGCCAGAAGCCATTGTGACAAATATTGCTTCTGTTGATATTAGCTGTGATTTCGTGACGATCGGAGAAGTCAGTGCTAACCCGACAGGCGGCGCAGGTGGCTACACCTACAACTGGAGCAATGGCAGCACGGAGTCTTCTCAATTTGGTGTAGGTGTAGGCGAATATATTTTGACTGTCACAGATAGCGATGGCTGTTCTGTAGTGGATACGACGACTGTAGTAATTGAAGAATTGGAGTTGGAAACGGAAGAATTCATAGGAGAAATCCTTTGTAGTGGCGATGCGACTGGAAGTGTAGTCGTTAACATTATAGGTGGTAATGACGGATTCACCTTCGCGTGGTCCTCTGGCGAAACAGTCAATTCCATCACAGACAAAACGGCAGGTGTCTACTCCTATACTATCATGGATAGCAGAGGATGTATCTTCACAGATAGTGTCACAATTGATGAGCCAGATGCGCTGACAGTCATGTTTGATGAAGAAATTGCTGGTGCTGATTGTAATGCGGGGCTGCCAGTTTCTTTGACGGCAGTCGCTGCAGGTGGTACAGGAAACCTCAATTACAATTGGTCAACAGGTGCAACGACGGCAACCATCGGCGAGTTAGAAAGCGAAACCTACACCGTCACTGTGACAGACGAAAATGGCTGCACGGCTGTTGACTCTATCGCAGTCACTACCGATGGGAATGCCTTTTCAGTAAGTACGACAGTTACAGAAGTCACTTGTAGTGGCAATGCCGATGGTACTATTCAGGTTTTGGCAAGCGGTGGCTCGGGTAGCTACGATTATATGTGGTCTATACAGGACATAGGTAACACTGCCTTGGTTGATAATCTGAGTGCAGGTACTTATACAGTCACCGTTTCGGATGGTGGCGACTGCTCGGATACACTGAGTGTCACATTAGACAATCCTGATCCCATTTCCTTTGAAACAACAATAGAAACTGTCTCTTGCGGTGGTGCAGCAGATGGTGGACTTACCTTGACCCCGACTGGTGGGGAAGCACCTTACACGTATGAGTGGTCACATTCAGGTACGGATACCGCCAGCTTTGACAACTTGATGGCAGGCAGCTATATCTTCACCTTGACAGACAATAACAATTGTGGTGTCGTTGACTCCATCATCATCACAGAACCAGAACCTATCGACATCACAACACGCTCCATAGGCGCAGGCTGTGGTGGACAGCTACCAGACGCAGTAGAATCTACTGTGACAGGTGGCGATGGTAATTATACTTACGCTTGGTCGAATGGAAGTGGTCAATCAACTTTGAACAATCCGCCGGAAGGCATCTATACCTTAGTCGTCACAGATGGTATGGGTTGTATGGACTCGGTACAAGTTGTAGTCGATGACCGAGAAGTGCCATTGGAATTGAGTTCTATGGTCACCAATGTCGATTGTAACGATGATGGCAGCGATGACGGTAGTGCAACTGTCATGGTCGATGGTGGTAGTGGCAACTACACCTTCAACTGGTCGAATGGAGAAGAAACACAAACCATAACTGATCTTCGTGGTGGCACTTACACAGTCACAGTCAGCGATGATACAGGCTGCTTGGATAGCCTAACGGTAGAAATATTAGATCCAGGACCATTCAATGTAGGTCTCAATGTCAATAACGTCTCTTGCTTCGGCGACGACAACGGTCGCGTTATTTTGACAACAAGTAGAGGTACACCGGAAGACTTTATCTATGCTTGGTCAGATGGCTCTAATCAATCTTCCAGAACCGGGCTAGCGGGAGGTGACTATACAGTTACCGTAACAGAACTCATCAGTGGTTGTACTATTAGTGAAAGCGTGAACATAGTAGAACCGGACTCCATTGGCATCCAATTGAGTGGCATAAGAGAGGTGAGCTGTAACGATGGTAATGATGGATTCATAGAAGTAAATATTAGCGGTGGAGCAGGTATCCTGACTGTCGAGTGGAGCAATGGCTCTGACACCACAGCAGTAGAAGGGCTGAGAGCGGGTGACTACATCATCACCGTGACGGATCGCAACAACTGTGACAATACTGCTACTTTCACGGTAGGAGAACCTGACCCAATAGAGATAACAGTCACACCGACCAACCAGATCATCGGTAATGACGGAACAGCTACAGCAAACGTTACAGGTGGTACAGCTCCTTATTCTTACGACTGGATATACACGTCTGCTGGTGGCGCTCCTGTTGGAAGCAATACCGACTCTGTTGGAGGACTATTCGGTGGTCAGTATACTTTGATCGTTCAAGATGCCAATGGCTGCCAAGAATCCACCAGTTTTGAAATCGGTGGTGCCACTTGCGCAGGATTGGTTGACTTGACCTTTGATGCAGAGCCAGTAGATTGTAACGAAAATTTAGGTAGTGCAAGCGTGTTCGCTACGGGTGGTAATGCACCTTACATCTATGTTTGGTCGACAGGTGACTCGACAACAGTCATCGATAGTTTAGACGCTGGAGAATATAGAGTGACCGTAACCGATAGCGATGGCTGCCCAAGTGTAGGTACAGTAGAAGTGGAAGACCTATCACAATTTGGGGTCACACTAGCTATAGACGACGTAACTTGTGTTGGTCTAGCCAATGGTTCTATTACAGCCATTCCGGGTGGTATGGGTCCATTCACCTATGACTGGGATACTGGCAACTTTGAAGATTCAACCCGCACAATCACTGACCTATCCCCGGGCACTTATACTGTAGTCATCACCAATGGCGCAGGTTGTACCCAAACTGTTTCAGGTGTAGTCAGAGATGGTGGTGCCGATGGTCAGTTAGAAGCAGAAATCACTTCTCGTGTCAATGTAAGCTGCCCGGGAGATAGCGATGGAGCTACCTCTATTACAGCGACTGGCGGCGAAGCACCATATACTTTCTCTTGGGTCAATCAAGGAACAGATGAAACCTTCATGGGAGATTCTTTGAGCAATCTAGCCGTAGGTACTTATCTAGTGACGGCTACTGATGTCAATGGTTGTGAAGTCGCTACTTCTGTAGAGATCGCAGAGCCAGATTCTATCATGGCGGAAGTCTTAGTCAATAGTATCGTCTGTGCAACGGATAGCTCCGGTACAGCTGGCGTCAATGTACTCAGCGGTGGTACTGCACCTTTCTCTTTTGCTTGGTCAACAGGCGATTCTACGCAAGGTATTTTTGGTCTTGGCGCAGGAATGTATACTGTCACTGTGACGGACGATCGAGGTTGCTCTAATGCCTATTCGGCTGAAATTTTAGCTGGTGATTCTATTCTCATTGAAATTGTAGAAGTCACCAATGAAACATCAGCAGGCGCAGACGATGGTACAGCGACGATTAGCGTGACTGGCGGAAACGAACCATATAGTTACGAGTGGGATAATGGAGATACCTCCGAAACGGCAACAGGTCTTTCTCCGGGATTGCATACAGTAACCGTAACTGACGTCAATGGCTGCGAAGCTACTGCCACAGTCAATGTCAACGAAGATGGCTGTAGCCTAAAAGTAGACATTACACGCACCAATATTAGCTGTAACGGCGCAAATGACGGTAGCGCGACCGCTTCCATAGAAGATAGTTCTGGCGAACTAACTTTTGAATGGTCAACAGGTAGCAGCGATGCTACTATTGGAAATCTGATACCGGGTACATACGACGTAACCGTCACCGACGAAACTGGATGTATTGCAGAAGATCAAATCACAATCACAGAACCAAATGCGATTCAAGTCTCTATTTCTAGTGTCGTCAATCTAGATTGCGATGGCAATGGCGGCGAAGCAACAGCAACAGGTGCAGGTGGTAGTGGCACATTCACTTATGAGTGGTCAACTGGAGAAACAACAGCAACAGCTACCGAGCTCGAAATGGGCGAAAACACTGTAACCGTAACTGATGAAAACGGCTGTAGCGAAGTAGAAACCGTAGAAATCATTCAAGATTCTGGCTTTGACGCCAATGTAGTACCGATAGGTATTTCTTGTTGTGGTGAAAGCGACGGTACCGTCCGTGTCGACATAGTAGGTGTCGCTGATGACTTTACATTTGACTTCGGTGACGGCATCACTAGCGACGGCAACACAGCAAGTGGCTTGGCAGCAGGCGACTATACGGTAGTCGTGAGCGATGAGGATGGTTGTAGCTCTACCTTTGAATTTACTATCGAGGACGCTGTGGCTCTAGAGGCGATGGCAAGCGTCACCAGCCCAATCATTTGTACAGGTGATTCTTCGGCAGTTGTAAGTGTCGATGCGATGGGTGGTAATGGAAACTATACCTATACCTGGTCAACGGGAGACGATACAGCAGAAGTAAGCGGACTTCCAGCAGGTGATTATGTCATCACAGTGACTGATTTCAATGGCTGTGAAGTAATAGTAGAAGCAACAGTCACTCAAGCCGACGAAGCTCTGACAGCGACTATAGACTCACAAAACGAGTCCGCAGAAGACGCCAACGATGGACGTGCACGTGTCAATGTAACTGGTGGTAGCGGCGATTATCGCTACGAGTGGAATGATCCAAATAATACAGATACACCAACCATCACCGGACTAGCTCCCGGCGATTACGAAGTGACTATAACAGACTCAAACGGTTGTGAAGTGGTACTGAGTTTGACGATAGAAGCAGCGGAAGACGCTTGCCCGACTTACAGCATCAACATCGATGCACAAGGCACATCTTGTCCGGCTACTGCTGATGGACGTGCCGAAGTAGTCGGTATTTCTGACAGCACAGAAATGGTGTTTACTTACTTATGGTCGAATGGTGACACCACCGCTGTAGCAGATAGTTTGGAAGCAGGAATGTACACCGTGACCATCACAGATGCACTCGGTTGTCCGGGAGAAGCGAGCGTGATGATTGTCCCGATGGATTCTTTAGACCTGACGGCTAATGTCAATGGTGTCGGTTGTGTAGATGGCGGGGATGGTCAAGCAACGATCAACGTAGCAGGTGGTATGGCGCCTTATACCTACAACTGGAGTACAGATACTTTGGGAGGCAATATGCGCGATACCCTAGATATGGGTAGCTACGTCGTGACGGTGACAGATGCCAATGGCTGTGCTAGCATGATCGACTTTGAGATCGAAATGGGTGAAGACAATACAGCACCTGTCATCGAAGTCCGCGAATTGACGGTTTACTTAGATGAGTTCGGGGAAGCGAATTTTGAAATGGATAGCTTGATTGTCAGCATTACAGACAACTGTGCACTAGATAGCACGTCCATTGAGATGGTTCAATTTGGCTGCGACAATGTTGGAATGAACGAAGTTTTAATTCAAGCTTTCGACATGAATGACAACTTAGCAGAGATGCGCGCTCCGGTCATGGTCTTGGATACAACTGCACCATTCTTGGACTGTCTAGCGCAGGACACTTTGATTACCGACTGTCTAGCAGATCGTACGATCAGCTTTGAGCTACCACAAGTATTGGATAACTGCGGCGCATCGTTGACTCCGGTATTGGTATCTGGTCTGGAAAGTGGTTCGGTCTTCCCTCCAGGCTTGACAGAGCAGACTTTTGAAGTGATGGACTCTAGCGGCAATGTCGCAACTTGTACGTTCATGGTCGATATAGATGTATTGGGTGTCGAAATCGAAGTAGACGAGCCAACTTGCTTCGGATTCGCGAATGGCTCTTTGATTGCTAGACCGATCAATGAAACCGGAAACGTCTTTTTCAACTGGGATACTGGTTCTTCTGACTCCACACTGATGGGGCTAGCAGGTGGTACCTATACCGTGACGGTCGTCGATGACGCAGGTTGCTCTAGAGTAGAGGAAGTGACGCTGACAGAACCAGATTTGTTGACTATAGAGATTGATTCTTTTATTCGCGCAACTGACGACGAGGCAAACGCTTCTATTTTTGTCACGGTAGAAGGTGGTTCTCAGCCATATAACTATCAGTGGACTAAAGATGGTACAGAATTGATCTTGGATGTAGAAGATCTTGTCAACGTAGAAGCCGGAGAGTATCGTTTGACGGTATTTGATGCCAATGGTTGTACAGTCGTCTCTGGATTGGTCAAAACGCCAACTAATGAGATAGCAGTCAACTATAGTGTACAAGTGCAACCGAACCCAACTTCTGGCGAGCTATTTATCCAAATAGATCAGCCGAAAGCATTGCCGCAGCAATATGCCCTTTACGACATGACGGGACGTTTGGTGAGACAATGGGAAGTCGATGCGACTATCCGACAAGAGCAAAACATTGATCTCTCTGCTTATGATGACGGCATTTATCTATTGCGTATACAGATCGAGAATGATGTATTGACGAAACGTATTGTTTTGATGAAGAACTAGAAATATATCTTCATTCATTCATCAAAAGCCTTCCATTTACATTTGTAGATGGAAGGCTTTTTTCATTTCTTGTACATCTCAAATTGAGAATGAATTTTACCCACAAGATTTTTTGAATCAGCTAAACGAGTTTAGCGATTACGAATGCGATCCAATGTCAAAAGGAAAACTCTACCTCTTCCCCACTCCACTTGCCGAAAATGCGATACATACTATACCGCAGTACGTCTTGGAACAACTGCACCAGACAGACACTTTCATCGCCGAACGCGCCAAAACGGCACGTCGATTCTTGAAAGCAAGTGGTACACCTATCCGAATGTCAGCTATCGAAGTCATGGAGTTAGGAAAGTACACAACACCGCAAGAATGGCAGCAGTATCTAAGGGCAGTAGAAGAGGGGAAAAATATAGGATTACTGTCGGAAGCAGGCTGTCCAGGTGTGGCAGATCCGGGTGCGGAGATTGTAAAATTAGCACATGAGAAAGGCATAGAAGTTGTACCTTTTGTAGGACCTTCGTCTATTTTACTGGCATTGATGGCTTCGGGGATGAATGGACAGCAGTTTTGCTTCAATGGCTATTTGCCACCAAAAAAGGGAGCACTCACACAAGCCTTAAAGTCACTAGAGCAAAAAGCCAAACGCTTTCAACAAACACAGATATTTATCGAAACGCCTTACAGAAACCAAAGCTTGGTAGAGACAGCAGTGCAGACGCTATCGCCCAATACCTTGTTTTGTATTGCGTGTGACATCACTGCGCCTAAGGAATGGATTCAGACAAAAAGAATAGATCAGTGGGCAAAAATCGAAATTCCCAATCTGCACAAACGACCCGCTATTTTCTTGATCGGATAGCGGTTATACGCTGTTAGATTGTTTTGAACGTTTTGACTTAGATTTAATCACATTGATTTTTCCGTTTTCCCCGTAAATCTCACGCGACTTCTTATTGTAAGCCAATGCTGCCTCTTCCGGTGTCTCGTACATCCCAATATGGATGGATTTGCGATTGATAGAAATGACCGCTCTATAGCGATTGTTTTCTTTGTAGACGCCTGTATAGCCTACTTTGCTGCTGGTTTTGCGCTTTCTACTAGCAACAGAACGCGACCGATACGCCAAGTTTTCTAGCCGACAGTCTAGCTTGTTGCCATTCTTCGCACCGACCAGATTACGTCCGTCTGTCTTGTCTGTTTTGAGAAAGCGTTCAGCGACTAGCTTATGCAAATAAATCGTCTCTGTCTTGAACCCTGCGCCGTTTGCTTTCTTCCATGTTTTCTGGAATACTGCACAGCCGGAAGAATGCTTTCGTAAGTTGTTGATAAAATCAACTTTTGCCAGATAGGGGTCGTTGACTAAGTTATCGTACACTTGATCGTCTAGAAGAACAAAGTCGTCTGCGTTTTTCAATTTAACTTTGTATAACACAGTTAACAGATTAATGAGTAATAAAAAACGTTCAACAAAAATACCACTCTACGAAATGACCCGAAAAATAGTCATAGATGATGCAATAAAGTCGGCAAATACGTTAAACAAAAGATGTACGGGTCAAAATAGAGCAAATCTGCTATAAATACAAATGACACAAAACAAAATGAGTATGAAAAAAGACCACTACTTCATGAGAAGGTGCTTCGAACTAGCGCGACGTGGATTGGGAGCAGCTTCTCCCAATCCGCTCGTAGGTGCTGTATTGGTACACAATGATCGCATCATCGGAGAAGGCTATCATCAAAAATATGGCAGTGCACACGCCGAGGTCAATGCACTGAAAGCAGCAGCAGCTCATCGTCATCTTTTCACTACTTCGACCCTCTATGTCTCTTTAGAACCTTGTTGTTTTCATGGAAAAACGGGCGCTTGTACCAATTTAATCATTGAAAACAACATTCCCAAAGTTGTCGTCTCTGCTCTAGACGCGACACCCGAAGTCAACGGAAAAGGTATTCGGATATTGGAAGCAGCAGGCGTCAAAGTCAGGACAGGTATATTGAAAAAAGAGGGAGACGCATTGGCTGCTGCGCGGAATACTTTTGTTATCCATGAGCGTCCGTATACCATTCTCAAATTCGCACAAAGTCGTGATCGATTCATCGGTCAAAACGATCAACAAGTCTGGCTCAGCAATACATACAGCAAGCGGCTAGTACATAAGTGGCGATCTGAAATCGATGCAATATTGATAGGTACAAATACAGCACGCATAGACAATCCGGCGCTGACCACACGAGATTACTTTGGTACTTCGCCACTTAGAATTGTCTTAGACAGAACAGGAAGACTACCCGGAGATTTACAACTTTGGAATGATAAAGCCCCTACCCTAGTCGTCAGCGAACAAACCAAACATCCACACTGCAATCACGTTTTTTCACATCCTTTCGGCGAACAACTACTGCCTGCCCTGCTTCATTATCTATATGACCAGAAAATAGGCAATTTGCTGGTAGAAGGCGGTCGGCAATTACTGGACAGTTTTATCAAACAAGCACTTTGGGACGAAGCGCGTGTCCTGACTGGGAATAGCTATCTATACGACGGTATTGTAGCGCCGATCATGCCGCAGTCGCCACAACAAAGCTTAACTTTGGATGACAATCGGATGGATTGGTATTTTCGAGAGAACTGACAAAACAACTATACTTCTTTCCCTACCTTCGCTACTCTCCAATTTTTGATACAATGATGTGGTACAGAGTTTGCTATTTTTTTATGCTTTTGAGTATAATGCTTGGCTGTCAGGAAGATAAGCAGGAGACGCTTTTTACGACTATTCCTACACGCCATTCTCACCTAGATTTCGAGAATGTACTCGCCGAAGACGAATCTTTCAACATCATCGAATACCTCTATTTTTATAATGGGAGTGGTATAGCAGCAGGCGACATCAATAACGATGGCTTGATTGATTTGTATTTTACTGCCAATCAAGGTATTGATAAATTATTTCTCAATAGAGGTAGCTTGCAATTTGAGGATATAACACAGCAAGCAAATGTTGGCGGAGGAATAGGAATCAATAAATGGACAAGTGGTGCTACTATGGTCGACATCAATGCAGATGGCTGGCTGGATATTTATGTTTGCGAAGTGAGTGACTACAAGCTGCTAGAAGGTCAAAATCGGCTCTATATCAATCAACAAGACGGCACTTTCCAGGAGGCGGCTGCTGAATATGGATTGGACATCTCTACTTATTCTCAGCACAGTGCCTTCTTAGATTACGATCAGGATGGTGACTTAGATATATTCCTACTCAATCATGCCGTACACACACCTGATTCTTACAAGAAAGCGGCGATCCGTAGCATTCGCGATCCTTTAGCAGGCGATCGGATGTACAGAAATGATGGAGGCAGATTCGTAGAAGTGACCGAAGAAAGCGGTATTTACAGTGGCGCAATGGGTTACGGACTGTCAGTCAGTGTAGGCGATTTAAATAATGATGGATTTCCAGACCTCTATGTTACCAACGACTTTCATGAAAATGATTATCTCTATCTCAATCAACAAAACGGTACTTTTCGAGAAGTCATACAGGAAGTCACTGGACATCTCAGCACATTTGCAATGGGCAATGATCTGGCAGACGCCAATAACGACGGCTGGCTAGATATTCTGACAGTCGATATGAAACCCGACCAAGAACCAATCTTGAAAGCTTCGGCGGGCGTCGATCCTTACGAAATCTATCAGTATAAACTATCTTTCGGCTATCACGATCAATATTCTAGAAATACGTTGCAACTCAATCGAGGTATCTTCCCTCACTTCGAGAATATTCGTTTTAGTGAAGTCGCACAGATCAAAGGCATCTCAGCGACCGACTGGAGCTGGAGTAGTTTGCTGACTGATCTGAATAATGATGGACAAAAAGATATTTTCATCACCAATGGCATCCCTAGACGCCCCAACGATCTAGACTACATCCGCTATCTCTCCAATCAAGATGCTCGTGAAGGACTATCTGCTGCCGAAATGATCCAAAATATGCCCGATGGTCGCTATGCCAATTTTGCCTTTCAGCAAGTCGGAGACGACTATGAAGATGTTTCCAAAGATTGGGGACTAGATTTTGAAGGCTATTCCAATGGTGCCATTTCAGTTGATCTAGACAATGATGGAGACTTGGATATCGTGACGAATAATTGGGGTGAGAAAGCGATGTTATTTGAAAATCATACGAATGAGCGACTGGATCAGCATTATCTAAAAATACGTTTACACGGTGACGAAGAAAATCCAAATGGAGTTGGTGCAAAAATTAGTATTTACGCTGATGGTAAAACACAAGTCATTGAAAATCAACTAAATAAAGGATGGTTATCTAGTGTCAGTACAAATATTTTTCATTTTGGATTGGGAGAAACACAGCAAGTCGATTCGATCATCATACGTTGGAATAATCAGCGTCAACAAACGCTCAGTAATGTTGCCGCCGATCAAATTCTAGAAGTATTTGGAAAGAATGTTGCTGCTATTAACAGGAACAAAAAATCGCCTAAAAACGACTACTTCTTTCAACCCATCTCCAAGTCCGGCATCGACTTCATCCACCGCGAAAACGGATTCAATGACTTTTCCAGTGAGCGACTGCTCCCTAGACTGATGAGCACCGAAGGTCCCGCACTAGCTGTCGGTGATGTCAATGGAGATGGACTGGATGATATTTACTTGGGTGGAGCTAAAAATCAAAGTGACGCGATTTACTTGCAGCAAAATAGTGCTGTTCCTTTTCAGAAATTAGAGACAACTGTCTTCAATGAATTCAATATAGGCGAAGCTGTCGATGCTACTTTTTTCGATGCGGACGGCGACAGTGACCTTGACTTGTATGTCGTCAATGCAGGTGGCGAAGTCGATGACAGCCCATTCTTACAAGATATTCTCTATCTCAATGATGGCAGTGGTAACTTTACAGTAACCCTAGATGCGCTACCGACGATGCGTTTCAATGGCAGTTGTGTCACTCCACTTTATGCCGATAGCGATCAACACATTGATTTATTCATCGGGCATGGCGCACTGCCTGCTGCTTATGGTATGAGCGGCGAAAGTGTACTCCTACTGAATGACGGCGACGGAAAATTTAGTCGAGCAAAATTGCCAAATAATGGACAACTAGGGATGGTGACTGATGCCACTTGGTTAGCCGACAAAAAGCAATTGTCTATCGTAGGAGAATGGATGCCGGTAACGGTTATGGATTTCAATAGCTCTTCTCCAACTATTCGTCAAATTCCAAATTCTAGTGGCTGGTGGAAGACCATCCATGCAGTAGACATTGATTATGGTAGAACATCCGATTATCTGTTTTTAGGAAATGAAGGCTTGAATACGAATCTGAGCGCGTCCGTAGCACAACCTTTAGAATTATATGTCAAAGACTTTGATAACAATCGCGATGCTGATGCCGTGATGGCATACTATAAAAATAGTCAACAATGGGTCTATCCAGATTTGGATGTCCTCGCCAAACAAATGGTGAGTTTGCGCAAAACGTATACGGACTACGCCACTTTTGCCAATCGACCGTTTCAAGAAATATTTTCTGCTAAAGAACTGGCAGACAGCGAGCAAGCAAACGTACAAACACTATCTTCTGCTTTCATAGATGTATACGATTCTGATATACAGCTAACTGCCTTACCTGGTGAGCTGCAATGGTCATGCTTACAAGCATTTGCAGCAGCAGATTTTGATGGTGACAATCAGCTAGAAGTCATCGCCGTCGGCAATTTCCAGGGCAATACGACAAGTATTGGTCGATCGGATGGATCTTTTGGACATTATTTGGAATGGAAAAATGACAATTGGGAAAGCGTTCCACTAAAAAATATTGGCTTTGCTATCGAGGGCGAATGTCGAGCAGTAGATGTCATCAAAAATAATGGTCGAGTCGAATATGTCCTGGTGGCTAGGAATCAGGACGCACCCATTTTGTTTCGGGTGAAATAAACTCTGTCTCAGCCATTGTTTCTTTGTGCGCTATTGGCGTAGATCATTTTTTGATTGTATATCTTTCCACCAAAAAAGAATGATAAGCATACTCAATCGGCACATCACTTACATCACTTTCATCCTATTTTTTACTGTCAACTTCGCTCAGGCACAAAGCACTTATTCCGACTTAGTATCCTTGTACGACGAATGGCGCACTTTCGAGACACCGCCTATGCTTGACGGCGCACCAGACTACACCGCCGCGACTTTCAAGAAAAGACATCCCGCTTTCTTGCAATTACAAGACAAACTAAAAGCGATGAACATCGAAGACTGGTCAGTAGCAGAGCAGATCGACTGGCATATCATTTGGGCAGAAATGAATGGCTACGACTTCAACTATCGCATCCTAAAACCTTGGGCGCGTGATCCTGCTTTTTACAAATCGGTGTGGACATACAGAAGTGATGTACCTGCTCACGAAGGTCCGACTCATCATGCGACTACCGAAGTCTGGACGTACAACTTTCCGCTCAGTGCTTCGGAACGAGAGCGTTTGTTAAAAGATTTGAGCGTCATTCCGCCACTGAACGAACAAGCAAAACTCAACCTAACCGGCAATGCGCGTGAACTTTGGATTGCTGGAATTCGCACCATTCAACAGCAAAGTGCAGACTTGAAAGCTATTTTGAAAAAAGAAGATATAGCGGAAGACAAAGAAATGATCACTGCTATTGAAAAAGCGATTGCTTCCACCGACGATCTAGCAAAATGGCTACAAACAGAAGCTGAGTCCAAAACTGGCGCATCGGGCATCGGCAAAGAGAACTACACTTGGTACATCCAAAATGTACATCTTGTGCCACTGACTTGGGAAGATGAAGTGATGATTTTGAAGCGAGAACTGGCGCGGGCTTGGTCGTCTCTGAAATTGGAAGAGCATCGCAATCGTGACTTGCCACCCTTGCCTGCTGTGGATTCACCCGAAGCTTACAATGAGCTAGCCGAACGAGCAGCGGGCAGTTTGATGACTTTTTTGGAGGAAGAAGACATCGTGACCGTCAAACGCTATTTTGGGCCTGCGCTGCGCGAGCATTTGGGCAGCTATGTGCCTCAACCGACCCGCAATTTCTTTTGGATCACGGCTCACTACGATCCGCGTCCGTTGTACTGCCATTTTTATCATTGGTTTGAGTTGGCGAGAATGGATACCGAACCCAACCCCAGCAAAATTCGCAGCACGCCCCTACTCTACAACATCTTTGATTCTCGAAATGAAGGTATGGCAACCGCCGTGGAAGAGATATTCATGCAAGCAGGCTTATATGACGATGATCCGCGTGTGCGAGAGATCGTTTATATCATGATTGCGCAGCGAGCGGCGCGTGGTTTGGGTTCGCTCTACGCCCACGCCAATGAAATGACGATGGAAGAAGCTGGCGGCATTCATTCGGAATACACACCTCGCGGCTGGATGAAAACAGAAAAGGAACTCCTCCTTTTCGAGCAACACTTGTACTTACGTCAACCAGGCTATGGCACCAGCTACATCACTGGCAAATACCTCGTAGAAGAAGCGATGGCAGAGTATGCACGACTGCAAGAGTCAAAAAATAAATCCTTCGAGCTGAGCGACTTTTTTGATCGCTTGAATGCGATTGGGAATATTCCGATTTCACTGGGAAGGTGGGAATTGACGGGGATGGATCAGGTGGTGAAGGAAATCGTGGAGAAGAGATAGAATAAGAAATTATAAGAGTTAATAGGCGACTACTACGAACGAATTTGTATAATTATTAAAGCATTGAAAGCATTATAAATATCTTCTATGAATACTAAAGATTACAATCACCTCATCCAACAAGCAGTAATTTTTTTCTGGGATGTAAGACTGTCCCAAGGAAAGGCTGGTAGATCAAGAGATACAGGCAATAGAAGCGCAGTTACAGGTGGTAAGCAACTTGATGGATTCATAGAATTATTCAGAAAAATTGCCATAGATAGCGGTGTACCCTCTGACTGGATATACACAAAATCGACCAATCTTCCCGGTTTTTTTAGACCAACTAAAAATTGGGATTTACTGATTATCAGCGATAAAAATGTACTGATAGCAGTTTTAGAACTTAAGTCTCAAGTGGGATCATTTGGCAATAATTTCAACAATAGAACTGAGGAAGCTATTGGAAGTGCTGTTGATTTGTGGACTGCTTATAGAGAAAAAAGTTTCGGAGAACAAGCTCCTCCCTGGCTGGGCTATTTACTCATTGTGGAATCCTCTACTAAATCGACTAATAGAGTGAGAATTAATTCTTCTAATTTCGACGAGCGTGATGAATTCCGAGGTACTTCGTATTTAGATAGATACAATCTACTATGTGTGAAGTTAGTTCAAGAGCGACACTATAGCGCAGCAAGTCTATTATCAACAGAGCCTAATCAAGAATTCGCCTCCATCGGAAAACTAACTTCGATTCAAACATTTATTCGTAATTTCGTAGGACACATCATTTCTAGTTTGTAATGAGGATTTCAAATTCGTCAACATTAGGAGAAGTTTTTACTCAGCCGGGCGTAGTATCCTTTATGCTCGATCAGGTTGATTACACGGCATCTAATGATCTTTCAACAATTAAATTACTAGAACCATCAGCAGGCGATGGTGAATTTATTGTGGCTGCTCTAAAAAGATTAAGAGAATCCTCGATTAATTTTCAATTCAGTTTTAGTGATGCTTTAAAAAATATTTATGCTGTAGAGATTGATGAAATAAATTATAATGCCTTGATAGACCGACTTTTTAAAGAATGCAACTTAACGCAAGTCGAGTTAAAAAATATAAACTTGTTTAAAAGTGATTTTCTGTTTTTGAAACTCGAAATCACTTTCGATATAATAATTGGCAATCCTCCTTATGTAAGGTGGGATAACCTAGACCAAGAATATAGGAAATACCTTAAAGACAAATTTAAGTGCGTGAAAGGTAGGACCGACCTATATATCGCCTTTTACGAGAGATGTCTTGGCGTACTGAAAAAGAATGGCTTTTTAAATTTTATATGCTCTAATAGATGGTTTAAATCTGCATATGGAAAGTATCTTAGAAAACTAATTAGAGAAAAGTATTCACTATCGATTGTAATCGACCTTGAAAAGGCCAATCCGTTTCGATCAGATGTGTTAGGCTATCCTGCTATCACACTGATTAAAAATTCTTCACAATCTCCTCTCATCGACTTCTATTCTACCGACGATGTAAACAGTCTCATAAGTAGTCTAGATTATTCAGCCATTAGCTCCAAAACATTAAATGCTGATATATGGAGTATGAACACCTACTACAATGAATTATATAACTCAAAGTACTATTGCAAAATTGAGGAAAACTGCTACAGCGTAAAAATAGGAATAGCCACTGGTAAAGATGCGGTCTTCATAAGAGACGCTTCTTGTGCTGACTTGGAGAAAGACAGAATGATTCCAATAATAATGTCTAAAGACCTCAATAATCACAGCGCACCACAATCATACGTCATTAATTGCTTCGATAAGAAAAAAAGAGTAGTCAATCTAAATGAGTATCCTTTGATGAAGACTTATTTGGAAAAGTATGAAGATAAACTAAGATCGCGACACGTTGCCAAAAAAAATCCCAATCACTGGTTTAGAACTATTGATAAGATAAGGTATAGTGATATTGATGTTCTGAAAATTTTACTGCCTGACATATCCGGAACTGATAAGATCAAAATTGGGGGGCAGGGTTATTATCCTCATCACAACTTATATTACATCACATCTGATTTAGATGACTTTCACCTAAAAGTTTTAGCAGGTGTACTCAGTTCTAGATTTATAAAAAATCAATTAGAACTTGTTAGTAACAAGATGAATGGTGGATATCCAAGATGGCAATCTCAAAACATAAAAAGGCTTGTCATTCCAAATATCTTATCTATGAATGATGAATGGAAGCTAGAGATAGTTGCTTCATACTTCTCTGATAATCAGGCTCAGATAGATAGTTTGTTACAGGAGAGTGTGGTCAAAGCAAGTTATATAGAACGTAGGTCCATGCTGTTGTTTGAACCAGAAGATGATTACGCTTGATATACTACATCACCGTCGATACTCTGGAGTGATTAAAGTAAAGGTTTTCAATTGTAACAGTCTTCCGACTTTCAGAATTGAAAGCCTGCGCGATCGTAAGGTCAGATCAGTTAAATGAGATGTGTTAGAAAAACAGGACACAAAACTATCTTAAATTTGTGTCACTATGAAAGAGAAAAAGCAGAACCATATTCAGGGAAATGGAAAGCAAACACGGCGTAGTTACGATGCTGCTTTTAAAGGGAATGTACTGAAATTACACGCCGAAGGACGCACGGCAAGTTCACTG
>JBCDHX010000058.1:0-32398 GCA_038749535.1 Bacteroidota bacterium | reverse complement strand
TTCCTTTTTGCTCTTTGATTTATCAAATGATTCAATTTTTCAGCGACATGAGCATGGTATTTGTCTCAAGCCGACGGGCTATTCATTTTGGCATTGCCCCAAAACGAATCAAAAGGTCTAGAAATGGCAAACTCCTCCGTCAAACCTGCCCTTTCGCCATCCGCCACCTAAGTAAAACGTGTTCCACACTTGCTCCATACGACAATTATTGCTTATCATACTTTTGATGCGTTTGCCCTAGGAGCAGGCAGGTAACAACGACACCAACTAGAAATTGGTAGAAGTAATGTGACGAGTTGCACGTGTCCGTATGGCAACTCGCACGAACGACTTGTTTTATATACGACGCGAGCAGATAGCCAAGTCTTCGTCATACTCTATCGAATTAAACGCATAATCATTCTCTCCACTTGTCTTCTGAAACTCTAAACCGAAGGGGTAGAAATCTATTTCTTGAACGATTTTGTACGTCTCATCTGGAGATGTTTGTTCACCTATTCGAATAGGTCGTACAATCGTCCGTACGTTCCCGACCTGATCTGTCAAGTAGTATTGATACTCCCAACTTGGTGTAGTAGTCCCGATTTGAAGAACGCGCCCCTCGGCGGTATAGATCGCTTCTAAGCCATTTTCGTTGTATTCTATGCCGTTGCAGTAGTTGCTTTGAGCAGTTGTGTTGTTACCATCTACTTTTGCGAGATGGAGTTTTTCGCCTGCTGCGGTGTAGGTAAACTCGACGTACTCATTTATTGCTATGAAGTCCGCTTTGGTCGGTAAATCCAAATAGTTATAGTCGATGTCTAGCCCCTTATGTTTATCCTCTGTCAAATTCCCATTCGTATCATACACATAGTTGGCAGTACTGTTGGTCACCATATCATTAAAGCCCAAACCCGAATTGGTGGCATCTTGCACATGTGTCAGTCGGTTTTTGATCAAACCACCATAGGTATAGTTCAAGTCATCCACCAAAGTCGCTGTGCCACCCACATCCGCGAAGCGTTGTAAGTTGGTAATATTGCCATCAAAGTCATAACCGATTTGTGGTACATCGTAGAACTGTGTCGCTGTATATCTGCTGCCATTTTTATTGCCATAAGTGGCACTCGATAGACGGTTCAAGTTGTCATAACTATAGCCATACGCCTGTGGATCATTACAACCTCTGCGCCATTCCACACTGGAAATATTGCCATTGAACTGACCACTTGCCCCTAGACCTGCTGCGGATGGAAAATCTTAACTAATTTCCGTCGAAAAAGCATCCGTCGGTTGTTGTCCTTCGGGCGTAGGATTTTCTGGAGAAGCGCAGCCTGTCACGAAATTAATATTATTGATTTTCTTTAAAAAACCACGAATATTGTATTGATAATCAACGTATTGCAGAAAGTCAGTTTCGGGGTCGCCTGTCATTGGGTTCGCACCATGTAAGCGTTTTTGGGCGAGGAAGTTGCGCTGATCGTACTCCATTTCGGAACACATTTGACGTAGACCAATGATATTGTTGGCGATGTCTTTCACCTGATGAAACATCTTAGTAGTCCGCCCAATATGGTCGTATTCGTATTCCTCGATGATGTGATATTCGTGAGCTGTGCCATCGACCGTGGCTGTATGTCGCCGCTCAGACTCCAATAACCACCCTGGAATGCAATCATCCCTCCTCAATCACCAACTCCCCAAAACCTACCATAACCTCAACTACCAATTTTCCTTCATCCACTTGTACCGCCACCTCTTTTCCATCGACTCGGCAGACAGCTTGCGCAAAAGGCAATCCAATGATAGACAACTCATAGGTCTTGAACTCTGCATCAAAAGTCCCTTCCAGCTGCTGTTGTATGCTCAATTGAGCGGTTTCGCCTTTCATCCTAAATGTTGCGAGACGAGAATCGCCTTCCTGATACGCATAGCCCTCTCCGGCATCAGTGTAGATGACACTTTCGTACTCGCCTTCGCCATAGTAGACTTGCAATTGTAAGGTTTCGATTTCGATTTCTCCGACATATTGTTGTACTGGATAAAGCGGTAGAATTGCACCTGCTTTCACGAAAATCGGGATGCGCTCCAGTGCCACCGGATAGATCAATTCTTGCTGCCCAGCATAAAACTCATAGTCATTGAAGTCATACCAATCGCCTCTTGGAAGGTAGATGATTTGTTCTTTAATAAGATCGGGATTATCCGGCAAAGAGTCTTCGATTTGCTCTTCTGCTTCCAGTGTTGACTGGAGTACGTGCTCCGTTTTGTCGTCTCGCTCATCGAGTTCTTCTAGCTGCGTCTCCAGTTCTTCGTCTATGGCTTCCTTCTCTTCTACAATCAATCCTTCCGGCGTCATCGCTTGATCGGTAGGTGCTATCAATAGATGATCGCCAAACAAAAACTCTCGCTCTCGCGTGTGCGTCTCTGTATCTTGCTGATCGTAGAACACCAAACTCCGAATCATGGGTGTTCCTTTCGTACTATGTTGCCAAAAAGTAGTGTAGAGATAAGGGAGCAATTGATAACGCAACTCAATTGCTGCCTTCATGTGCGCCTCATACTCCGCCCCAAATGCCCAAGGTTCTTGGTCTAAGCGATTGACACGTTCTGCTGTTTCTATGTCGTCTTTATTGGTTTCGCTAGCACCATCCACATTATTCCCCATAGAATGAATGCGATAGAAGGGATGAAAAATCCCCATTTGCATCCATCTGACCATCAACTCTCCGGTCGGCACTCCTGCAAAGCCACCGATGTCTGTCCCGACAAAAGAAAAACCGGAAATACTCATGCGCTGGCATTGGCGATTGGCGATATGTAGATGTTCCCAACTTGCGATATTGTCACCTGTCCAAAGCGCAGCAAATCGCTGTCCGCCGCTGAACGTAGCTCGCGCTAGCAAAAATGGACGTTTATGTGGTTTCAACTGTCGTAAACCTTCTGCTGTGGCACGCGACATTTGTAGACCATATATATTGTGTGCTTTGGCGTGGTTGCTGAGCTCTCCTTCGTAATCGTGGAGCACTTCGTCAGGGAAGGTCGCACGTTGCACTTTAAAGACAGCCGGCTCATTCATGTCATTCCAAAAGCCACTGACGCCTTGCTCGACATAGAGCTCTTTGTACAATTTGCCCCACCAGGCGCGTACGTCCGGTCGAGTGTAGTCAGGAAAGACACATTCTGGTGGCCAGACAGGACCTCTCATGAGTTCGCCATTGGTACGCTGACAGTAGACTTCATTTTCTACACCAGATGCATAGACCCAATACTCATCATCGACACGTAGACCAGGATCGATCATAACGATGGTCTGAAAACCGTCCGCTTTCAGATCGCTAATCATGCTCTTGGGGTCAGGAAAATGGTTATCGTTCCAAGTGAAACAGCGGTAGCCGTCCATATAATCAATGTCCAAATAAATAGCATCACAAGGAATCTGTCGCAATCTAAATTCTTCTGCCAATGAGCGCACTCGTGACTCCGGATAATAACTCCAACGGCACTGATGGAAGCCTAATGCCCAAAGCGGCGGCAATTCAGCTTTTCCAGTCAGATCAGTATATCGCTCAGCGACAGTCGTCAACTCAGGTCCATTGATAAAGTAATAGTCAATCTCTCCGCCTTCTGCGAAAAAGCTAACCTCGCTATTATCTTGACTATCAAAATCAAAATGTGAGCGGTGCGGTGTGTCAAAAAAGATACCATACGCCACACAATTATTCAGACTGAAGTAGAATGGAATCGTGCGATACAATGGATCACTTTCTGCGCTATAGCCAAAAGAATCTGTATTCCAATTTTGTTTTTTTTGTCCCCGCAAATTCAGCTCAGAGCTTTTATCGCCAAGCCCATAATATTTCTCAGCCGGATGCGCGACGTGGGTGATGCGCACCTCTGATAGTCCATTGAGCAAAGTCGAAATAGCGCGATAAGTCTGCGCATCTTCCATCAGCACTTGACCACTTTCATTGACTATCGTCACAGTCAGACCTTCTTTTTCTATGCGGCAAGTTAGTTTTGTTGTCGCGATATAGTAGGCGTCCATTTCTTCATGGTACGTGACTTCCGTCTCGTTTGCCTCAAAGTCCGGGTCAATGGCATAAGAAAAATCCCTGCCAAATAGTCGCTCATGTGTATAGCGAAATCGAATGATGTCGCCGCTGAGGACAGCTACTCTGAGCTTAGTATCATTTTCGGTCGTAAAGGTAAAATTGGCGTAGTCGTGATCGACCTGCTTTACAGTATCCGGCGTGAACACTTCATAGACATCCGGGTAGCGTCCCGTTGATTCTGTGGTCTCTATAGGTATAGCATTTTGGATATGCTTGATGGGAGAAATAGGCGTTTGTGCTTCTGCTGTTGTGTTATTGTGCTCAGGTGTCATTTTCGCTTTCTTGATATATTACAGTTCAAAATGATTTACAAACTAACAACAATCTGTTCATATTCGTGCTACTCATCTGCCATCAAATTTAAGAAAAGTTCTAACTCCCATTTTTAAATTAAAATACACATAATAAGTTTTAACAAATAAAAATAAATTCCTAATCGACTGACTATCAGAATGCTATAGCCTTAAATTATTTTAATTTCTAGAAAGTTTATTTTTCATTTGAAAAGATAGCATCTTCCTCTATATTTGCATCACAGTAACGAAGAAGATTGTTACTATCTATCTTAAGTAAACAAATTAGAAAGTGTCATTTTCAGTTTTCTGATTTGGTTTTTTGGGGTTATACAGGGTGCGGCGGCCATTATGGTTGTCGTCACCCTTTTTTTATGCCTAGTTACTTAGCAATTAGCTTTCAGTTACTTAGCAATTAGCTTTTTTCACACTTCGCATAAAGTATGCGACTTTATCTAATATTCACCACACCTAGGAATGAAAAAATAGTAACCTTTCGATTTGAGCTTGCTATTTTGCTGTCATGCTGCGTTAAAAATACTTGCCTTATACCAAATTCAACAATGAAGTGCGTATATAAAAACTAAATTGTTTTGAGTCTAATTGAGGCGAAAAACGTAAGAGACGCCCTAGCGTCGGCGAGGCTTTTCAACGAAAAGTAGGCTTAAAAGAATCAGTTTTTATACGTAATTGATTTTTGAAATTGGTATTAAGTATCTGAGTTTAAATATTTTCCGCTAGTTGATTTTTAAAGAGGATATTGAATTCCCTGCCAACTTGACAGAAGATATACTCCAAGGCGGACACGAAAGTTGTCCAATTCAAATAATGATGTGCTTTGAGCCATTCATACTTAATTTTACGCCACAAAGTCTCAATCAAATTCAAGTGCGGACTGTAAGCGGGTAAATAGAAGATATATAATCCTTGAGCTTCCCACTCCTTGATTTTGGCTTTGAATTTATAGCTGTGATGAATACTAGCATTATCCAAAACAATTACACTTTGTTGCTTCATCCGCTTGCAAAAGTCATCTATAAATGCGATAGCTAAGTCCGAGTTAATACTTTGCTCAGAAGTATAAATTTCTAATTCGTTATTTCTGGTATAAAGCCCAAAAGCGTTAAGCGTTCTGCCTTTTTTGGGAACAATACAGATCGGATTACCCTTCTCTTGCCATCCATAAGGAATGCAAGGCACTAAGTTAAACCCGCTTTCATCACCATAGTAAATCCTGATATAACCTTGCTCTTCTAACCACAATAAACCACACAGTTGAATCAGCTTTGCTTGATATTCAGCTTCATCTTGGCAAGGTTTCAAGCTCTTTCGGATTCTTCGCCAAGTGTAATTGCATTTTTTTTTAGAAAGCCTTTGAGCATCCAATGTGTCACGTCGAGTCCTAGCTTTTGACTCACAATTGCCGCTGCCGTCTTGAGGTTCTGATAATTCTCCTTGACCACCTTTTTGACCAAATTGACCTGCTCTTCGTTAATCGAATCTAGGATTGCTTTTTTGCCTCTGCCCTCCTCAACTACAAAACTTTCGATACCATGTTGCTCATAGGCATCCATCCAATTCCTAATTGTCCTCGGTGTTTTTTGGGCAAACTCCGCTATTTGACCAATCGTTTTTCCTTCATCACTCAAAAGCATACTTTTGCACTTAATACGAAAGTAGTGCTGCTTGCCATTTTCATAGCCGTATCTTAGAGCCTCAATTTGACCCTCATCCAATGAGGTAATGTACCTATTTGCCATTTGTCTTTCTTGTTTGTTCAACAAATGTAACACAGTAATCTCTATAGGAAATTATTTTTACTCAACTACTTATAATAATCCGAGGTAGCAAAGGTAAGATAACTTAGGATTTCGAGGATTGTGTAACGGGCGTATCGTAGCCTAGTGCAGCTTTCAAATAAACCAACATCTTCTGAGCTAAGTTGATACGATCAAAGTCCATCGCGAGTTGCAAGCATCCCTTTTGACAGTCTTGGTACAACTGCTCATCGTGATAAAGTTTGGATAGCTGTTTGATGAAGTCTTCTTGATTTTCCGGCTCAAAAGCTAGTCCGGCATTATACTGTTCGATGATTGCTTTTGATTCGCCTTCTACACCTAGCAAAATTGGCTTTTGCATAGCGGCATTCTCAAAGATTTTGGAGGGAATGACGGTTTTGAAAGTATCCGATTTTTTGAGATTGACTAAAGAAATGTCTAGCAGTGAAATGTATTTATAGACCTCCGTTTTTGGAATGGGATCGATCATAGTCACATTGGTCATTTGCAGGCTATTGTATTTTTTTACCAGTCGTTTTTTCTGTGCCCCATCACCGATGAACAAAAAATGAATGTGCTCACTCAGTCGCTCATCTGTAGCGCAATTTAGAATAAATCCTAGTCCGTGCGCCATGCCATGCGTCCCGATATAGCCGACGACAAATTTGTTTTTTAGCTCAGGCAAAAGATTTTCTGTTCCTTTTATTTGATTGCTTTGAGGTACTTTGGATAGATCGACACCGTTTTTGACGACTTTGATCTTTTCTTTCGGGATGCCCATTTTCGAGATATGCGACTTGAAAGTATCTGTGACCACAACGACCTGCTGCGCACTGCGATACATCCGTCGTTCCAGCCACTGTAAGAAGCGATAGCTCCAATCTTTGTCTTTCATAATACCTACTGCCTTGATGGATTCAGGCCAGAGATCGCGCACTTCCATGATCCAAGGTTTGCGCTTAAAGAAAGATAGAAAGTGCCCGGATAATGCCGTAAAAAACTGTGGAGAGGTAGCGACGATCAAGTCAGTTTTGATGAATAGTCCATGAAAAAAAGCCATCACCCCAAAACTTACAAAATCAAGTATACGTTTGATAAATCGTTCATTAGCAGCGATATACGACCAAACTCGGATGACACGGATACCGTCGATTTGCTCCTCTTGTCGCCATTTATTCTTATAGCCTTTATATACCTCACCCTGTGGGAAATTGGGCACGCAAGTAATGACAGTAACATTAGCCCCTTGCTTGACCCATTCTCTACAATGCTCGTACGTCCGGTGAGCGGGTGCGTTGACCTCAGGCGGAAAATTGTCCGTGAGGAACAGAATATTCATATATTTATCCTTGTCTCTAAATGCCTGTCAAAATGGATGTCTACTCGAATGGCTTCGACAGTTCGGTTGAAAGTAGGCGCGAACTGATAGATCGATTGCTCACTGTCGATAGTCGATTCGGTCGCAAAGGTAACACTTCCCTTTTGGGTTTCTATGTTTCGCTTGTCAAGTTGGACAAATACAGCAGGTGCAAAGTGCAAATAAGCAGTTGCCTTATGATCTGTTTCCCCTTTTGATTGTATAAAATCTTTAATCACGATTTGATCGGCTGTCCATTCAAATCGACGCCGGTGGTAAATACCCATTTCTTGATATCCATTATGTGTCGCTTCTACCCAATTGTCACCTTCTTTTATTTCTACGATACGCGCTCTATTGGCGACTCGAAAAGCACTCCAGATTTCAGATTGCTCTTTATCATTGACCATGACCGTATTGTGTGCAGCAGTGGAGCGTTCTTGTTGCCGAGTGTCATTGGCTTCGTAAGTGGATGTTCCGGTATCCACGATAAATGGTGCTCCACCTACGTACAAAACAAAACTCAGCATATCGCAGTGGGCGTGTCCAGGAATGTAAGTAGGCCCAATTTCGCCAATATCAATCAATAGTTCATATCGCCCTTTGTTGATGCGTCTGTAGCCACTTTCTTTTAGCTTGACTGACTTTTTTTCGATGTTCAATCGCCTAGCATACTCCAACAACTCTCGACTCGTCGGTGCGATATCAAATGCACTATCGTTGAGTAAGGCGATGTCTCCACTCAAAAAAGTCAATTGCTCCAATGCGCCTAGCATCAAGCTCGCTTTTGATCGTAGAGTATCATTGAGAGTATCGTCAAAAAAATCTTGCCGCTTTATTAAATTGCAACAGTCCAGTACACGATACAACATCCATTGATGGTACATTGGACTCAATTCAAAATGAACACCATCCGCCAAAATCTGCTCTTCCAGCTCTGGTTCTAGAATTTTTTTAGCGGCTGCATAGAACTCATTTGACTGAAAATAGTAAGCAGCGAAAAACAGCGCAAAGCCATTTTCCAGCAAATGATTGCCCAGCAAATGATACTCTAATTGATCGAGCAGCAGATGTGTCTGTTGATACAGGGAGCGGTCTATTTTACCATCCCAGATGTTGTGTTGCCCCACAAATTTGATCCAGTTCATAATGCGCAGCGCAGTCGGAAAGGGCTCTACTCCATCTTTTATATCCTCTATTTGGTCAATAAAATCATGAATGAGGCGGAGTCCATCGCTTTTGGTCACTCTTGATGAATGCAAGAACTCAAAATAGGTCAGATTATACGTCCAAAGTTTGCCGTATCGGGATTCATTCCAGTTGATATTGTCCTTAAAATCGTGCTTTATATTGAGGAAAGTAAAGGTATTTATTTGGCAATGTACATGAAGAGCAGCAGGAAGACTTGGGAATAGTCTGACGGGTTGGACAGCACCACGTAGTTTAAAATGAGGATGGCGAAACACAGTTAGATTTCGCCATTTTTTGCGCATGGTGTAGTACGCACGATACTTGATTTGTATCCATTTTAGGTGACGGAGGGTGCGATAGTATAAAAGTATTTTTTTAATGTGGATGGACTTGAATCGGCTCAGTTTCTAGGTGTATTTTGCTGTTATTTGCTCAGCTTTTCCACTAAAATAGCAGCAATCCGCTCAGAAGTTTGCCCATCCCAAAACGGCGGGATGATGCCCGCTTTCGCTTTACCATCCAAGATGGCTTCCATTTGTTCGCGAACGGTGACAGGATTGAGGTCTTTCATCAAAAAATTGGTGCCAATATCGACTGTAGATGGTCGTTCTGTCGTGTCGCGAAAAGTCATACATGGCACTTGCAGATAGGTCGTTTCTTCCTGAATGCCACCGGAATCCGTGATAATGAGTGCCGCATTGTCCATCAATTTTAAGAACTCCAGATAACCCTGAGGCTCTAGTAAAGTTAATCCATCCATGCTTTCTAGCTCCTCGTATAGCCCAAACTTTTTCATGTTATTGGTGGTACGCGGATGAATGGGGAAGATGACTTTTTTATGCTGTGTGGCGTCTTTGATGATCTGAAGAATGTCGCGCAGGCTTTTTTCATTATCAACATTGTGTGGTCGATGCATGGTCATCAAGATATAGTCTTTGGGACTGATTTGATGATCTTCTAAAATGGTCGAGTGCGCTGCTTTTTCTCTAAAATGCACTAGCGAGTCGATCATCACATTGCCCACAAAGAATACTTTCTCATCAGACACGCCCTCTTTTGCTAGATGAATCATCCCACTTTGCTCCGTCACGAATAAGTAGTCGGCGACACTATCTGTCATCAGTCGATTGAGTTCTTCTGGCATACTTCTGTCGCCACTTCTCAGACCTGCCTCTACGTGCGCGACTGGAATCCCCATTTTGATCGCTACCAAAGTACACGCCACAGTAGAATTGACATCACCAACGACCAATACCAAATCCGGGCGATCTGCTTTTAGGATTTCCTCAAATTTGAGCATGATATTGGCAGTCACCCAAGTGTGAGAACCACCACCTATTCCCAGATAATAATGCGGCTCGGGCATCCCCAATTGATTGAAGAAGATGTCGCTCATTTTGGCGTCATAGTGCTGTCCGGTATGCAAGATTTTGGAGGTGATTTGAGGATGAGCCTCAAAAGTCCTGTGCAGTGGCGCGACTTTCATAAAGTTGGGGCGAGCGCCGACGATGTTTAGGATGTTAAGCATGTAAGTTATTTCTTAACCAAAAACTAAAGAAAAGCAATTGGTAGAGTTTGTAAGTATGATTGTGGCTTTGGCGATCATCAAAATGTTGCGCGATCAGATGACGAATGTAAGACTCATCTAATATGTTGCAGAGTCCGTTTTTTTCATACGTCTCCAATAGCAGATCAGCTCCTAATTGTTGGATATGATTGTCTAGCGGTGGATTGAAACCTGCTTTGGGGCGATTAACCCATTTTTTAGGAAGATACTGGTAGAGAATGTCACGTAGAGGTAGTTTGGCCTTTGTCAGGGAAAGTAGTCTTTTGGTGGGCAATGCCAATGTGTGCTCCAGCAACTTAGCGGTGGCTAGCGGCACACGCATCTCTATACTGGCTTGCATACTCGATTTATCTGCCACTAGAAAATTATGGGATAGAAACCCATAGACATCTAGCATCATGCTTTTTTGGAGATTGTTACTTGCTGACTTGGCGTATTTTTTCAGCTTACGACTATACGCTTCGATGTTGGCAGTGGGGAGTAGTTTTTTAATTTCTGCTGCCGAAAAATAGCCAATCAAAGAGGTATATTTCAGTTCAAAATCCTTTTCCTTCAAGTAGGACTCGAATCGCTCTATTTTCTTTGAAAAACGACTAGATGTTCCCAAAAATAGCCTGACCAAAGGGCTGATTAACTTAAAGAATCGCTCATGGACAACTAGCCGATAGCGATCATAGCCTGCAAAGACTTCATCTGCGCCCATGCCACTGAGCATGACAATCATGTTTTTTTGGCGAGCCAGACGAGATAATTCGAGCGAAGAAAGAAACGTAAAATCGGCGATGGGTTCTTCTACCAATTGGCTGACCTGATCGACCGCTCTCAGAAAATCATCATTGCTACTGACGGTTTCGCTGATGGCTAGATTCGTCAAAGGTTTGCCTAAATGATTCGCGATTTTATCTGCGTAGTATGCATCACTGGACACACCTGCTTGTTCATAAGCTGCTGCTGCTGATTTAGCAGTCAGCAGTTCGATATTTGTACCTTCCAACTGTGTCAACAGAACGCTAGAGTCTACTCCTCCACTGAAAAACAACCCTATCGGCACATCACTCATCAAGTGGCGATCAATAGAGGTTTTTATTTTTTCTGTTAAAGTGGTGGTCGTATTGAGCCTATGCTGAGGCGTCCAATAGTTGGCTGTTTGGTAGTTCATTTTACCATCTTGCACGCTAGCAATCAGGTAAGAGCCGGGGAAGAGCTTCTGGATATTTTTAAATCCGGTCTCCGGTTCATACAAAAAGCCATTCAGTAAGAAATCGGTGTACAATCGCTCATCGACTTCCTTCTCAATTCCTCTGAATGCGTGCAGTGCCTTGATCTCTGATGCAAAAACTAGCTTTTGCTCATCTTGATAAATGTATACAGGCTTGATCCCTAGTTGATCGCGTACACAGATAGTTTCTTGCTTTTCTTTATCGTAAATCACAAAAGCAAACATCCCTTCCAGATCCGCAAAAGCGGCTGTCCCATACTCGATGTAATAGTTGAGCAGCACTTCGGTATCAGAAGTGGTACGGAAAGTGTAGTCCGTCAAGCTTTCTTTTAGAATCTGATAGTTATAAATTTCGCCGTTGAAAGCGATGACATAACGTCCGCAGTTGGAGTGAAATGGTTGATTGGCTGCAGTGGATAAATCTATGATCGTTAGTCTACGATGTCCATACGCCACTCGGTGTGTCTCGCTTTCTTCTTCGAATATACCTACCCCATCTGGACCTCTGTGTGCGATCAGTTTTAGCTTATCGTCTAGTGTGTCCTGATAAGTCGCTAAGCTATGATATCCGACTATGCCACACATTCGTTACAGGGCTTGTAGTTTTTGATAAAGTGCTGTATTGATTTTGTCGGCATCAAAGTGCTGAAAGTGACTCTTGGCTTTTTCGTGAAAAGTGGAATAGTTATCCTCCGAAAAGGATAAAATAGCTGCTTTTAGTGCATTGCTGTTTTTGGGTGGAATGAGCAATCCGGTCTCGCCATGTTTGACGATTTCGGGTATCGCCATCCAGTCTGTCGTGATGCAAGGAATCCCTAGCGCGTAGGCTTCAATGATAATGCCAGGATACCCTTCGCCTTCATGATAAGTGGGCAAGAGTAAGACATCGTACTGGCTGAGTACTTCAGCAACTTCTTCTTTTTTCAAGCTTCCTTTGTAGCAAGTTGCTCCCTGTAAAAGGCACGTGTACTTTTCTTCCTTGATCGGTCCGTACAAGTCGATGATGAAGTCGTCAGGTAGTTGCTTTTTGACGGCTAAAATCTCGTCAATCCCCTTTGTCGATTTGATATGACTGATGAAGACAAATCGTTTTTGGAAATCATTTGATTTTTTAGTCTCAGCGGGCTGATAGCGAGAAGTCGGTAGCCAGTCTTGTCGTTTGGTATGTTTTTTGAAATAGTCTAAACTCATTTTTGTCTGTAAGAGCACTAAATCAGATTTTAGTACTGTTTGGCGCAACATCCATCGATGTAGACTATTCGATTGACGATACAAATCAACCGCATCACCGCCGAATATACGCAGTGCGACTTGCTTCCCTAGCATTTTGGCGATCACATAAAGAACAGGAGCTATGTATTTGAAACCGATTTGATTGAAATTGAGCATGGCTATATCGGACTGAGCAAGTCGAGATAGATAGTGGCTGCTCATTTGTAGCAAACTTTTGATTTTGCTATCACTCGGATTGAGACAGACGACTGTGTGCGGATGTGATTTTTCTTTGAAAAAATCTGTCAGAATTTTGAATGAATTGGTCGCACCGCCTACGCTATTGGGATTTTCATTTGGTAGCGGACCTAGTAAGAGAATATGCTTAGACATACATCTTTTGGTTCTCTTTGGTGATGCCATCGCGAATGAACCGCGCCGGTACACCTCCGACAATAGTTCCAGCAGCTACATCTTTTATGACCACACTATTGGGCGCAATAACTGCATTATCTCCTACGCTGACAGTTCCCAGAATCCGAGCACCTGCTCCTATGAAAACGCCATTTCCTATTTTTACTATGCCCGCTCTATCTTGCCCACGTCCTCCTATCGTGATGCCCTGACCGATGATACAATCTTCTCCTATTTCTGCTCTTTTGTTCATCACAACACCTATGCCACCATAGGCAAATCTACTGCCCTTGCCTATTTTGACTTCTGGCGGAACAGCACTATTGAAGAGAAAAAAATTCAAGTAGTAGATCAGTTTTGCCAAAAAGCGGAGAGGCGTTTTTTGCAATTGATGGGCGATTTTATGTGTGTGATACATATTCATCTCTACAATAGGCTGGTCAGAAAAGTATCTATTTTTTCAATGGCTTGATCGACATGGAAGTCCATTCCTCGCGCTTGACGTTTTGCTTTGGTCGGTGTCGGTTGTTCCAATTGCTGAACGATTGCTTTTGCCATTTTTTTTGGATCTTTCATCGGAACGATGCGTCCATATTCTTCATTTCCTAGAATTTCGCGTACTCCTACTACGCAATCTGTACTCACGACTGAAGTCCCTATTGCTAATGCCTGAATGAGTGTTCCCGGCAGTCCTTCATGGATAGAAGATAAAACGTACACATCAGCTTTGGCAAAGTAGGCAAAAGGATTGGACTGAAAACCGGGAAAACTAACGACGTCCTGAAGTCCCAGCTTTTCTACTTCGCTATGTACTCGCTGATACTCCTCTTTATCCAACTTTTGTTCCCCTATTATAATCAAGCGAACGTCCATCTCTTCTCGAATATGAGCTAAAGCTCGAACCAAAGTGACGAAGTTTTTGGGTATCGTAAAACGTCCTACGCCTAAGATTACTTTATATGGTTTGTCTGCTGTATCTAACCATTCGTGTTCGGTAGGTGCATCCGCCATTTGCACCATGGAAGAAGCAACAACAGGATTGTATATTTTTTCTATTCTATGCTCTTTTAGGTTAAAGAAATCTACCATATCCTTTTTAACACCCTCAGAGACGGCTACAAAACGATGTGCAAATGGATACACCCACTTTGACAATTTGACATCGCGTTGGGTAGCTTTGCCCATGTTTTGATAGACTTTGGAGACCGTATTGGCTTCTCGTAGTACTACTTTGACACCTGTCATAGATAGTCGAGCAGATATGGTTGCTAGTATATTGACGTGATTGAGTGTAGAAAATAATATGTGAGGGCGATGGCTGCGCAGGTAGCGAATCACTTTAATGAAGCCTCTAGACACAGATTGGAAGCCAAGATCATGCACTTGAACAGACTGAAGCACTAGGTCTTTTAGATGACCTTCTGTATTGCCCACAATCAGATCAACGCGCCATCCTTTTTGGCTGAGCTCATTTGCCATGGTAATCATGACCCGTTCGGCGCCTCCTCCGTTATAATTGGCTAGAATGAAAGCAATGTGTTTTTCCTTACTCATGACGACTTCCACTGATAGATGGGGTAAGTAATGTTTTGGGAGTTTTCATTTTTTGAGCGGATAGGTCGTTCGATAGGCTTAAATAATTTAGCTTTATCTACTTTCACCTGAAGTATCTCTGTCGAGCTAGTACCATTTTTAACAAGGACTTGACTGTCTTGATACCACGTATTTTCCTGCAGTTGGTCGCTTTTGTGATTTGTCCATAGGGATGGATGTTCTACTTCTACGATCAAGTTTTCTGCAATCTGCGTACGGGCATTCCAAGCCGATCGAATCCAACTTTTACACTGCCAAAATGTATTGTTCGTCACAGTAGCACCTATATACATACGTATAGCAAAACTTTCGATATACGCTGACTGAATGTATCCGATAAAGTTGTTATTGATGGTCACATTAACTTGTCGTTGTGCTCTTGCTCTCGGATTCTTGGAAGATAGCACGATACCTTCGGTATTGTCTACCAAAATATTGCCTTCTATTAGCACATTATTTACTTCATGGGTTAGATTGATCGCTGCGCCTTTGCTTCCATTTCCTCCACAGTTGGCGTCTGTGATTCGCATTCCTGAAACGGTATTTCTCAGAATTAGTACCCGGTCTTCTACGGTATTAGTTCTGCCACCCACTTTCAGTGCAATGCCTGTTTCTGCACAAGAATAAGTTTCTTTCCCTTTTTTGAGATAAAAGTCCTCTGTCAGATAGATGGTATTGTCCATCAGAACGCTACCCGAAGCATATCCTTCATGCAAATCGCTTTTGTATTTGAAGACAATTTGAATACCGTCAGTGCAATTATATATCTCATTTTCTAATAGGATATTTCGGTCTGTGTCATACCACTTGGTAGGATGTAGCGTGATACCAATATTGTCTAAACCAGGTCGCCGATGAGCATTACGGATGACACAACGGTACACTAGATTGTCTTTCCCTCTGATTTTTAGGCAATTTTTGCCAATCACATTTTCGATCAAGCAGTCAGCGACAATAATATGATGTCCATAGCGAATCCAATTGCTCTTACCTCCCACTTTTCGATAGTCCAGTGATTTGGGAAGGGTGGAACGTTGCTGTTGTCCTGATACTGTCAGTCCGCTTATCATAGCATAGCCGATCGTTTGATCTTGTTGCGTTTCTTTCTTTGCATCGTATACCCCTTTGAACTCAAACTGCTCTATATAGACTCGTTCTGATGCTGCTTGATCCACAGGATGAATTAGTGCACTAGATTTCCTTTTGTGATAAGTAGCATTTGCGATGATGATCGGTCGGTCTGCTGTGCCTCCTTTTTCGACCACTAACGCTCCCCATGCACGATAGTCGCCTGGTTCTAGTAGAATAACCGATTTTCCTCTTGCTGCTCGGAATACCTCTTTCCAGCCACTGTATCGTCCTTTTTGGACAAAAAATACGTCTTTATCGGTTTTGAGTTGTCGGAAATATCGCTCATAAGGTACTAGCAGTTCTCGTTTGAGGGAGTCATAGCTCAGGGTTTGCCGATCAGGTTGATACCCAGCGGCAGCCAATGATTTGAGCGCACGCTGATGACTACTACACCCAATCAAGCTGGAGAGGACCACCAAAAATAGCAGATGATTTAAGCGCATCAGTTTTCGGCACATGCATTCAACGTTTCTAGTAACTGCTCGCATAAATCCTTTATCTCTGGCGAGATAGGAATATCACTCCCTTTCCCAACTGAACGCGGATGAATGTGCGCGACCACCTTATCAGATAACATATCTACAGCCATAAAATCATAGATCAGACACATGGAATGAACGGGATTCGCTACGAGTTTTTCATACTTGCAAGTAAAAACTAGCCCATTTTTGTACAACGCTTTTTCTACGTAAATACGATTGCGCACCCACCAAAATAGCGCAGCATAATCGTGAGGCAACCACTCTCGACGAGCGACCAGTTCTTGTACTGTATCAAATGTGGTAGGCGATACGTGTTGCGCTCTCCAGTTGCTTTGATCGCCACTGAGCATATATTGTATATTCCGATGCCCGTTTTCCGCTCCCCACCTTTTTATATTTGATTGCGCTACGTCCGCGTAATGTCGGAAGAGCCAGACCGCTTGACTGTTGTCAAATGTAGAAAGTAATTGTAGTACGTTCTGACTTTCGACAATAGGTTTCAGTACGATGATGGGGTGTTGGTAGCGACTCAGACTGGCTTTTACCTCAGGCAGCGGATTCAAGCGAAGACGTTTTTCAGTATCATTGGAATTGAGGTAATTCACTTCCCCAAATACTTTAGTGCGATTGTCCTTGCTGAATATTTCATACATCATAGAAGAGCCAGAACGCTGACATCCTAGTATGAATAAAAGTTGCTGTGTAGCTGTGTCCACTGAACTCGATAAGTACTTGTAGTAGATGTCTTTGTACAGTGCATAGCTGACGCGCTTGTAGTCTTCTATATTTTTTCCTTTTAGCTTAGCGGTGATCTCCTTTATCATAGTTGAGGCTTGGAAGTAGTTGCTGCGATACTATTTATCCGCTCAGCAAAAGTTTTGTCGGACATGGCTACCATATCTGCCTCCGAAGTAAAATCATGCAGTGCTTTTTGCTCAAAATCTTCATACTGCCCAATCAAACGAGCCGGATTGCCCGCTACGATGCTGCCGTCAGGGATTGATTTGGTCACGACAGAGCCTGCCCCTATAATTACTCGATTACCAATGTGTACACCCGGCATGATGATGGATCGTGTACCGATAAAAACATCACTACCGATGGTCATCTTTTTGTAGCTGTACCTTCTTCCTTTCTCGTCTCGAAATAGCCACGTACTTCCGTCATGCGTCAGTAGTTTGACACCTTCCGTAATAGTCACTCGATCACCGATAGTAATTAAAAAAGGCTCTGAACTAAAGTGGGAGATGTATATTCGACATCCTTCTCCTACTTCTACTCCAAGATGGCGCGCATAGGCAACCGTCCCACCCTTCAGTAGATAGAAGTATTTAGTGAACAGGTAGCTAATTTGGTTGAATAATCGTCTGATGACTTTGTTTTGTTTGTTGCAATCGATATACCCTAGGAATTGCCATGAGAACGCCCATGAGCGCAATCACAAACTTATAGGTAAACATAGAATGGGTCGTAATAGAAGAGGTAGAGATGATGACGAAGACAGCCCCCACCATAAAGTTGTGAGGGATGTATTTCTTCTTGGTCATTTGAATGAATATTCGCCCTACGAATAGTAGATATAGTAAGAGTGGAATAAACCCGGATTCGCCGATGATCTTGAAATAGTTGTTGTGTGCTCCGTGTGTGATGCTTGAGGCAAACAAGCCACCTTCAGAAAAAGTATGTAGTCCGTAGCCGACTAAAGGAGATGCTTCGATCCGCTCTATGGCATCCGCAAATAGATCAGAACGGTGCGAAGTCGTCTCAGTGTTGAACTCCTGTCGGGTCACTAGAAGTGCTAGTTGTTCAATTCGCTTTTGTTGGGCGCTAGACATATTGTTATAGGTCGTCTGTGCAGCAGGAATAATAATGAACACGACAGTACCTACGACGGTCAGCATCAATACCAGGCTCTTTATCTGAGTGCGCCGCTCGAATTTGAGTAGAAAAAAATTGATGTACAGGAAGAATAAGAATAGAATGAGTCCACTATTCAATATCGCCATTTTGGAGAAGCTCAAAAAAGCAGCATACATACCTAGTCCGAAAAGCGGTAGTGCCAACCAAGCATTTAGTTTATGGCTCAGAAAAAGATATAAGATGAGGACACAGGTGATATTGGCTTGAAATCCTGTCTGATTAGGATTGCCAAAGAAGCCCATATTCCTTTCGCCTACGAATCTATTGACTTGCTGCAATCCCAGCTGTGCCTCTAGTACTGTACCCATCGTAGTGATAATGTACAGAAAGCAGACCAGTCCTATGGCTTTATGTATCTTTCCTTTTTCCGCTTTGTATAAGGTATAGAAATAGAAAACACCTGAAATGATCAGCGCAGTTACGACCATTCGGACTTCGAATATAATATCACTGAGCCCAAAATTGGCTACTGTATTGAATGCACCCCCTATCAATCCAAAAAAGAGAAAACTAGCAAAGAAAATGAGGAAGTACATGAAATGTCCTTTCAAGTAAGACTGCCGAATGGGGATAAAAGCAAGTAAAACAATAGAAAGCAACAGCATCAATGGAGATATAGGTGCTTCTATTCCAGCGAAAGCCGTGATGATACCGTTGATATTACAGAGTACAATGACTGCTAAACAGAAGAACAGGAAGTCAATGATGCTCTCTAATCCAACTCTTTTGCCTAAAAACAGATTACCGATCAATGCGTCAGAGATTTTAGTACGGTTAGGTAATCTTCGGCACGTTCCTGCCACCCAAATTCGCTGATGTTATAAGTGGGTCGGGTACTCGTCCATCCTTGATGATGCAATTGTTGAAGCACTGCTCGAATAGCAGTTATGTCATTCTTACAAAACATGATGTTGCTATAGTCTTTCACCATATTATAAACAGCAGATTCTTCAGTGCTGTAGATGAATAAGATCGGTTTTTTAAGTGCCAATAGCTCGTATATTTTCCCTGAAGTCTGCAATCCATAGGCATTATCGAAATACAGCAACACATCCATACTTTGATACTTGCGCATCAGCTCATCATGCGACACTCGGTCGTGTACTCGAATAGCTTCTACTGATCCATAATTTTCAAAGAAAGAAGCAGGACTGTAAAAATGAAAACGAGTACGTTTTAATGATAAACTGCTAGCTGCTTCCAGAAAATACTTGGGGTCGCGTAGGTCTTTGTAGAATGTTCCAGCGTAGATAAAGTCTGTGTGTTGATGGGGAATGGTTGTCGCCTCCTCACTGGATTGATTGATCTTTAAGGCATCTATATCTACACCCTGTGGGATGACGGTTATTCGGTGTGTAGGAATATCAAACTGCTCCTGATAATGCTCGGCAGTAGCTGTATTTGTCAGGATAATGGCATCTGCATAGCCTAAAACAGACCGCTCAAATTCTATTTTTCGAGCAGTAGCACCGGAGCGCGTGGAGTTGTGGGCGAAAGGATCGCCTATATCATAGACGATTTTGGTATGGTTAAAATATCCTTCTTTCTTGAGTTGCCGGATAACTTCGGCAGGATAGAATGGCAACATTGAACAGACAATAACATCTGCTTTCTCGTCTTGCTCTTTTAGATAAGATTTTAATTGTTTTTGCTCCCATCGCCAGGCATCTGGAAAGCCCGCTATTTTGTTTCCAATCAGACTCAAAGCACGAGAAATTGGTCGAAGTATCCCTTTTGGTCTATAGCCACTAAATGTTTTGTTGAAGACATAGTATGACCAAAACCCAAATTGCAACCGATCTATCTTGACATTGGCTATCTGTCGATGCGGTCTATTGCACTCAAAAGAAACAATCTGAATGTCGAAGTCATCTTGTAGATAAGGAATGATATGACTCGTACGGATATTTCTAGGGCCAATGACATCAAACCGAAGCTGTACGAACAATACCTTTTTCTTACACACCTGCTATTGCCTTTTTATAGATGTCTAACAACAACATCGTCCTTTTTTCTTTCTGAAAAGTGGCTTCTATTTTATTTCTGTTGCCTTCTATGTAAGACCAGCTCATTATTTGCTCCATCTTTTGGGCATAGCTATCCACTGCTTTTTCTGCAATCAAGTATCCATTTACGCCATCTTCTACTAACTCTGGGATGCCAGAATGGTAGGTACTCAAAATAGGTAATTCCATCGCCATAGCTTCCATGATGACGTTAGGAATACCCTCTTTACTACCATTGTCAGCAGTGACACTATGATGGACAAAACAGGAAGCCTCTTCCATAGCCGCCTTGACTTCATCGATATTCATTAAGCCCAAAAACTGTACATGATCGGCGATGCCTAGTCGCGCTACCTCTTTCAGTAACATTTCTTTCAGCGGTCCTTCACCACCTATTTTCAGGAGTGGATAAGGAGCAGTCAGGCGATCTAGTAATTGGGCAAAAGCACGAATCGTATAAAGATGTCCTTTTTTTTCGGTTAAGCTGGAGACTTGCAAAAAATTATATTGCTCTGAAAGACTTCTATTTTGGCGTGTAAATCGCTCAGTATCAGTACCATAATAAAGAATACTTTCGTTCTGAAAATTGATATTTTTTGCGACCAATCCATCCCGCATATGATTAGATACAAAGATCGGATATACTTTATCATCAAAGTATGCATTTAGCTGTCGAACGTAAGATGAGCGTCGCAATGCAGAAGAAGCGTCGAATCCATGAAAAGAGACGACAATTGGGAGGTCTATATTCGGCAGTTGATCTTTTAAAAAGACAAAGCTCGTCCCAAACTGGCAATGAATCAAATCGGGCTGCGTCTCTTCTATGATAGCAGCCAATCTTTGAGCCGTTTGCCACCAGTAGTTTCTGTATGTCTTCTTTACCTTCTTGTTGATCGCATTTCCTACCTTATCGATTATCGTTCCATCTCCAATATTAAATACCGGATGGAAAGGAAATTTATCCTCATTCATACGCTCACGGCATACTACCGTGACGTCGATTTGTTTTGATAAAGCATCTACTTCATTGTAGATAAAGGTCATCGTGGGTGATAAAAACTTGCTTATAATGTGCAGTACATTCATACTTTTTCTACAGACTCGTTTTATACCACTCAAAAGCATACTTCAACCCTTCTTCAACACTTACCTCGGGCGAATATCCTAATAGCCGTTTCGCTTTGTTAATATCTGCCAAGCTATGCGATACATCTCCTACCCGCTCTGCTCCGTATTGAGCATCGACCTGTGTTCCTGACTCTTTTTTAATGATTGCCCACAATTCATTGAGCGTCGTTCTAGAGCCACACGCAATGTTATACACCTGATTCAACGCGTTTTCTTCTTCTGTGAACAGAGCCAGTATATTTGCTTGTACTGCATTGGCTACGAATGTAAAGTCTCTACTAAAAGAGCCATCGCCATTGATCGTGGGTGGATTGTTCTCCAAAGCTGCTTTGAAAAACAACGGAATTACAGCAGCATATGCGCCGTTCGGATCTTGCTGTGGTCCGAAAATATTGAAGTAACGCAAACCGACTGTATCGATGTCATACAAATCATGAAACACCTTCGCATACAGTTCATTGACTAGCTTCGTCACTGCATAAGGTGATAGTGGCTGACCTATTTCGTCCTCTATCTTGGGCAACTTTTTAGAGTCCCCATAGGTAGAAGAAGAAGCCGCATAGACGACTCTGTCGATTCCTTCTTCTTTTGCTGCTGTCAATATATTCAGTGTGCCACCGATGTTGACTTCGTTGCTGCGGATGGGATTTTTGATGGAGCGAGGGACAGAACCTAGAGCGGCTTGATGACTAATTCGATCGATGTTTTTGCAGGCAGCAACACAAGTCTTGTAATCAGAAATATCACCCTCCATAAACTCAAACTTTGGGTGGTCGACGATTGATTTCAGATTGTGTCGGAAGCCTGTCGATAAATCATCTAATACACGCACATAAATGACACGATCGTCTTCGAGAAGCGTCTGCACTAGATTGGAGCCGATGAATCCGGCTCCGCCTGTGACTAAGATTTTCATTGGGTTTAGGTAGCTAGTGAATAGAAAATATAGGGTGTCTTAACTCTCTTACAATCGCCAATAAGTAAACGCCTCCGAGAAGCTATCTTCATCAAAGATACCTTTCAAATCAAATACAATCGGCTCACCATTCATCAGTGCTTTCAAATCACTGACTGACTGATTGAGATAAGCTTCATGCTGTACGGCGGTCAAGACGGCATCGTAGTTGTCAGAAGCATCATCCATCATCGTAATGCCATACTCGTGAGCCACCTCATTGGGAGAAGCATGCGGATCAGTAATGTGTACATTGATGGAGTAAGACATTAGTTCTTTAATTAGATCAACGACTTTAGAGTTTCTAATGTCCGAAACATTCTCTTTAAAGGTGATACCCTGAACAAGTACTTTACACTGGCTTGGATTTTTCCCTTTTTCCAGCAATGCTTTCAGTAGCTTTTTAGCGATGAAGCCTGGAATGTCTTCGTTGGTCTTGCGTCCGCTCAGTATCATCTGAGGGACAAATCCCAGTTGCTGCGCTTTGTAAGTCAAGTAGTAAGGATCGACGCCGATGCAGTGTCCACCAACTAGTCCCGGATAGAATTTTAGGAAGTTCCACTTTGTGCCTGCTGCTTCCAATACTGCTTTGGTATCAATGTCCATACGATCAAATACCATCGCCAGCTCATTCATCAAAGCGATATTGATGTCGCGCTGCGTATTTTCTATCACTTTTGCTGCCTCCGCTACTTTGATAGAAGGTGCTTTGTAGATACCTGCCTCTATGATGTGTCCGTATATGTCGGCAGTTTCTTCTAGCGCTTCTTCGTCAGAGCCAGCTACAATTTTAAGAATTTTGGTGAGGGTGTGCTTTTTATCTCCCGGATTGATGCGCTCCGGCGAATACGCCACTTTAAAGTCTTCTCCAAATGTCAAGCCTGATTCTTTTTCCAAGATCGGCACGCAGTCTTCTTCTGTACAGCCCGGATAGACGGTGCTTTCATAGATGACGTAATCACCCTTTTTCAGCACTTTTCCGATGCTTTCTGACGCTTTTTTGAGTGGCGTCAAATTCGGTGTTCTGTGCTCATCGATGTCAGTGGGCACACCTATAATATGAAAATGTGCTGCTCTTACATCATCCGCTTTTGCTGTAAATGCAATATCTGTATCATCAAAAGCAGAGGCTTCCAATTCATTTGAAGGATCAATATTATTGCGCATCATCTCGACACGTTCTTCATTGATATCGAAGCCAATGACGCTGAAATGTTTCGCAAATTCAAGTGCTAGAGGCAAGCCAACGTAGCCCAAGCCCGTGACAGAGATTTTCTTTTTCTTGTTGAGTAGATCTTGATACATGAGTATTAAGCTTTCAGTATTCTTTTAAGTTGTTGCTTGGCTTGTTGTTGCCAAGTTTTTTTCTTTGGTGCAGGTAGTTGATAGTCGGGTTTATATTGTTGGATGGTCGAGACCCAATCCTTTAAGTAAGGTTCCAAAATGCCATCACTGCCATATTTAATGCCGCGGATTGTGCTATTGGTGAAGTGGAGAAAGACCGGATTCCAAAATTCGCCAATAACGATTTTCCCTTCTTCATTCCACCCTCTTGGACATTCAATCCGATTCCAATTGGCAATATTACAACCTTTGTGCTGAACAATCTTAACCCCGCTAAATAAAGTCGGCGCTAAATCTAAATATCGCTGATCGACATAGTATCCCTCATCTTGTGCTTTCTCGCAGCGAAACAAACACAGTGCTGCCCACCAGTCTAGTATTTCGATAGCTTGTTGATTGGCACCTACAAAGCCCGCATTGAATAAACCTTCTCTCAGCCCCATCTGAAAATTGCCGATGGCTTGCTGTGGAAAGCGATTGCGGCGGTGAGGCGTTAACATGAAGCGATTTGCCCTAAGGTCATCTACTAAAAAGGAGAAGTCATCCACAAAAAATAAATCACAATCCGCCCAGATAACTTGCTGATAGTCTTTCTCCAGCAGATGCTTCATCAACACTGATTTCATACTCCACCTGAATCCATCGACGTAGGTCTCTGCATAACGGTCATGTAACTTACGTCCCATACCTTCTACACATAAATCAGATTTGAAGTAGCAATATATATTGTTCGGTAAATCTCGCGGTCGTTCATTGCCATCAGATATGAATACATGCAATTCTACTGACTCATCAAATCTCCTTATGGATTCAAAAAGTGTCAAGGCGTAGTGCCAATAATCAGGTGTGATGATGGTGCAAAAAGCGTAGTGGCTCACCTCAGTATCTTTTTAGCTAATAAAAAATAGAACCATAAGGATAGAGAAAAAGGCAAGTCAGGAAAATAATAGCGAATGTTGTTTTTGAACAAATCATAGCGTCGTAGCCATTCATTGAGCATCCACAAATGCTTTTTTTGAAAAGCTGACTTTTGTTGGATCAGATGCTGCGCATTTCTGATATTTTGAATGTATTCTTTTAGTTTCTTTTCTTCTTTGGTTATATCGGTTCGTTGTAGCGTCAAGCTTTGCTCCCCACGCCGAAAGTAGTTGAGCGGTTCGGCAACATAGGCGATTTTGCCTTGATTCACGATATGCAACCACAATGCCCAGTCGCCGGAATATCTAAATGAAATATAATCTCTTGCCGTCAGAACAGCCGATCTTCTGAACACAACCGCGCTTGCATTGGGAATCGTATTTCTAAATTGTAGGTACTGCTCGATTTCTCTCTGCCCATTATTAATATAATCTATCGTCCATTTTTTATCATCCAATACACTCGCCCACTGATGTTGTCCGATGACTTCTCCGTCTGATTCGGTGCGATAAGAGGCACAATATACGAGTTGGATATTTCCATCTTTTTCGAGTGTCTCTACCAATTTTTCTAGCAGTAGCCCATCTGCCCAATCATCACTTTCCGCTATCCAAATGTATTTACCCTTCGCTAGTTCTATTCCTTTTTGCCATTGTAGAAATGGGCTGCCGCTGTTTCTTTCATTGATGACCACATGAGTCACCTTGGGATGAGAACGATAGCTTCCCAGCAACTTTATGCTAGCGTCTGTGCTAGCGTCGTCTAACAGTATGACTTCATAGTCAGTAAATGTTTGATTGAAAACACTGTCTAGCCGCTGTTCTAGATAGGTGGCATGATTGTAGTTGGGGACGATGATGCTGACTAGTGGGTGACTCATGTTTGCTCTTCGACCAATTCCTCTTTTACCACTTTCGCTGATTTCTTTTTCTTTTTTAACAGCGAATGTATGTAGGAGAACAGTAAGTCCTTTGTCCGATAGAAGTTTTCTGATGCTATAGCAGCTATAGTGACCAAATAGATCACAACAAAAGCAGCACTCCCCACTACGGCATTTAAAAATAAGGGTTCTATCGTCATGAATTTCCAGGGCAATAAACCGATACCAAAAGCTAAGATACATTTAAGCAATTCGCCTGCTATCCTCATTATATTCACGTTCAGCAAGCGCGAGACGATCACTAAATTATAGGCAGTGACTATAACAGTCAATACAGGTAGTACATACAAATAAGCCTCAAAGCCAAACCAGAAAGCAATGCCAAATGAAGAAATAGTCAGCAGTTTTCGTAAGTTATTGTGCCAAAAATTCTCTTTTGCTTTGCCCAATGCCAGAAAAGCCTGACCTATATTGGAGTTTAGAGGTGCCCCATAAGCTCTTAAGATAACAATTTGAAAGATAAAGACACTAGGCTGCCATTTCTCACCAAATAAGGTAATAATCAAAAACTCTCCAGAGCACATAGCTACACCGATAATCAAAAAAACAATCAGCGCGGTCGCATGATAAGTTTTAATGAAAACATCCGTAAAGCGTTTTAAGTCATTTTTCAGTTGACTCAGAACGGGGAAAAACACCTTACTCAAACTACCAGATGTATACTTGAAAATAATGGCATTTAGTGAATTGGCGCGAGTAAAAAATCCTAGTGTAGCCGGAGAAAACAGCTTTCCAATAATTAAAGCATTGGATCGCTGAATGGCTTGACCTACTCCTTGAGTAAAAAATACATACGTACTATAGCCTGCCATCTCTCGCAATGCTGCGAAACTAAATTCCAAACGTGGTTTCCACTCTGTGATACTCCACAATAAGATGACACCTACGATACTGGAAGTGATGCTTTGCCCGACTAGCGCATATACACCATATCCTTTGAATGCCATTATAACCCCTACGATGGCAGAGGCAACAGCCGCAACAAATCGACGCAGCGTAAACTCTTTAAACCTTAAATACTTGACCAACAAAGTCGTTTGTACCGTATTCAACGAGGCAATCAGTGTACTAAAGGAGTATAGGCGTACTAAGGACGTAATTGTATCATTTCCATAAAACCGGGCGATGTAAGGAGCAGTGAAGTAGAAGAACACAAATAGCAAGAGCGCCATGAATATGTTGAAGTAGAAAACAGACGATCGAGCTATGGATGTATCATTATCACTCTGAACTAGGGCAGTCGTAAAGCCCATATTAATAAATATGCTAGACATCCCTGTAAACACCATCGCCATACCGACCAG
Organism: Bacteroidota bacterium; assembly: GCA_038749535.1. GTDB lineage: Bacteria > Bacteroidota > Bacteroidia > Chitinophagales > Saprospiraceae > JAAUTG01. The sequence goes on along the minus strand of JBCDHX010000058.1, from coordinate 5,552 downwards.
TCCAAATTCTTCCGGCTCTAACAGTCGCGCCAATACAATGGAGACTAAAAAAGTGATTCCCTGTGTAGAGAATGTCCCCATCAAACTCCACACAAATGCGTTTGCCGACTTTTGTTTTAAACTCACTTCCTACTCACTTCCTACTCACTTCCTCTAGCACATTCCATAATTTAGGTGCCATTTCATCTACTGTGTACTCCGCTACGGCTCGCTGTATCTTTTGACCAGCCGCTACCTTTCTTTTAGGATATTCATAATAATCAATCACTGCTTCCGCCATACTTTTTGTATCCAAGTAAGAAACAACACCTCCTGTTCGCTCATCTATAAACTCCTGAGACCCTACGGCATCCTCAAAGCAGATGATTGGATTGCCCAGTTGCGCATTCTCCAAGCAAACGAGTGGAAAAGGATCTTCACGTGATGTCATCAAAAACAGATCAAACCGTGCAAAAAAGTCTTGTGGATTTTTGTGATTGCCCAAAAATAAGATGTGATCAGTCCATCCTAGCTTATCCACGTCATGCTGTAGTTCGTAATAGTTATGATGTTTCAAATTACCACCTAGCCAGACAAAATAGATTGGTCGATCAGGAAATTGGCTTAATACTTGATGTGCCACTTGAACGAATAAATCTGTTCCTTTTCGCCAGTTAATCGTCCCACAACCACCGATGACAAAAGCACCTTCAGGTAGATCAGTCAATACTTTTTTCGATAGATCTGCGGCATCTATGGGTTCAATAAATTCATGAATCAAGCGAAGTCGTATTTCCTCGATCTGTTGCTGCTTATGGAAATAATCATATACAAGCCGAGAAACTGCTATCACTCGATCTACCTGATTCAAAACGCGCAGCAAAGCCTCAGAATAGCCATATCGCTCGACATTGTATTTGAGCTCATGGACGTGTAGTACAGATGGTACATCCAAACTGAGTGCCTCCATTAGTGGCGCAGCCAAGACGGTATTGCCATATACCAAATCAATATCAGCTGCTTTTATGGCACTGACGATAGCTCGCTGTCTTCGGCTCAATTTTGTCTTCAGAAATGGTAGCAGTCTACTCGTGATTACATCTACCGTAGTCCTCGCCTCATGCCACACATAAGTCGTTCCCAATTCCTGAAACTCATCTTCTACTGCTCCTCCTCTTCCCAGTAAAATAATGATGTTGACATCCGGTCGATTCGCTTTCAGCCAACGCATAAAGTGTAGTAATACTTTCGGCGCTCCTGTGAGAGAAGCTTCGTGGGAAATGAAGAGAAGGGTCATTTGAGCTTTTTGTTGTAAACGGAAGCATAGCGACTGATGTCTATCGGTGCTATTTTGTTCCGTGTCAAGTGAAAGCCCAGCAGGAATTCATGCCTAGCTCTCTGCCAATTTCTATTCCGCAAATACCGCCAAGCTATTCTATACTTTTGCTTGATAAAAGCAGCAGACCCTTGATAAGGATGCACACGCTGCGCAATCACTAAATGATCGCGGATGTCCTTGGATAAATTGTAGTAAGGATTGTCATAGTGAACATACGGATACCTAATGATGACCGCCTTCGCATTTTGAGTCTGAATGAAATGATTAATCCATGCTTGATCTTCACAAGCAGGCATAGTCACATCGAAAGCCTGTACCTCCCAGTCCGACTTCCGAATCATCGCACAATAATTAAACATACCTTGCCCTCTGAAGTTAGAGATATCAACTGTGTACCAGTCTACTTGCTCAAAAGTCACCAACTCTTCTCCAACCATTCTACGTGCCGACCGACTCAGAGACACTGATTTTACGACTTCATCAGTCAACAAAAAATGCTGCATCCACTCCAAACTCTGCTCGTGCTGTAACTCCACATGCGAACTAAGTAATAGTACGCAAGGATAAGTCGCAGCCGCTATTCCCATATTCAAGGCTGCTGAGTAATTGAAAACTTCAGTTTTGGGATAATGTAAGATGCGGCAAGGATAACGATAGACGATATCAAGTGTATCGTCCGTAGAACCAGAATCAACAATGATTATATCTTGTGTTACTGTCTGTCGAGTCAGAGACTGTAAACAATTGCCTATGGTCGAGCTACTATTTTTAGTTCTGATCACCACAGATATGGGAACTGCTATCTCCATATCACCAACCAAATGATCGTAATTTAGCTTTTACCTTTTTTATGAAAAAGGCAGGTGTTTTTTGCTCCGCTGCTCGGACTTGGTTGATCAAGTCCCAATTTTTGCTCGCTAGCTTCGCTGCAATGTGTTGATACTCTTCCAGTAAGACTTCAGGGTCAGCGCGTCTTTTTTCTTCTTCGGCTCTGATCAGCTCAATGATATCCGCTTTTGTCCAGATTTGTGTGGGTTTAAAATAGTCAGCATTCAATTGATAGGCTTCACAAAATGCTTGGTTGGCTTCCCAGTAGCAAGTGTCGATATACGCCTTCAAGGCGTCTTGTAGATCAAAAACTGGTTTTCGCTTTTCAAATCTTTCAGACAACCGCTCGAAATGACCACCTCCGGTCTGTACAGGTAGTTCTCGGTAGCCTAATCGTACGGCACTTGACATTCCTTCCATAATATCTTTGTCGTAGCTGACGTTATATCGCTCCGTAGTTCGTTGTTCATATTCGGGGAGAATATGCAAATTAGCTTTCTCACAGAAATCCAGAATCAGATTGTGAGAGAACACTTTGTTAGGTAACAATCCAACCTTTAATTCAAATCCATTTTTTTCTCCTATTTTCTTAATTTCATCGAAATGACGCTGCCAGGTGATATGCTTATATTTAAGCCGCCTTTCGCTTGCAACATCACCTAATAAAACCAAATTGATCAGATGACGTTCAGAACCCGTAAAGAAAAGTGGATTAAGTTGATGTTCTTTGAGTCGTTTTTCTTCTCCTGTCAAACTTCCAGAATGCCGAAAACCCCACTGCCCATAAGCCGATACTACATAGTCACTTTGTCGGCGGCAATAACCAATAATCATTTTTTCACCAAAAGCGGCAGTATTCAACTGCGCGATGACAGTCGGTAATGCCATATACTTCCTAAAAAAGTATTCCTGACTAATAATCAATGTACCTTTCTTACTATTCCAATTGCCGATACCACCTTCCCCAGATTTTCCTTCTGCCCACGCTTCTACTGCTGCTATAGGCGGGCGATACAACCGAACGTTTTCTTGAAAAACAGTTTGATTTCTAATGTAAAACTGCTGAATAGAGGAAGAGCCGCACTTGCCTGCGCCTACGTGGAGGATGAGATTAGCCAATTGTATCTAGTTTGATGTCTTCTCTACTAAGTGTCCACTTTGAATGGATTCTTCTCTGACACGATCTTTTAGAATAGCAGATGCTAATCGGAACTTTTGATAAGCTATCCTCCATTTTCCCTTGACAAATGAAAATATTGCTTGTAGATACTGATCTTTTATGTAGTGAAGAGATCTCCATCGTGGATAAAAATGTCGTCCAATCAATAAATGATCAACTATATCTTTCTTGGGTGTATAGTATGGGTTTTGATAAAGTACAAAAATATTTTCCAGTCTTAAGATATACTGATTGGTAGTTTGAAAAAAATGAAATGACCAATCGATATCCTCACACCGACTAATATCTTCGTTGAATGGATACTTTTTCCAAAAGCCCCTTTTAATCAAAGAACAAACATTACTCAGTGCATACCCTTCAAAATTTTGCTTATTGACAATGCACCACTTAATCTTTTCTAGCTCTTTCACCAATCGAATAGAATGACTATATTTATTGATGCTCAATCCGCCAGCCTCAGGATGTTTTGAGAGAAAATAATGCATCCAGCTTATAGCAGTATCATTAGTCAAATAAGCGTGAGAACTCAATATCAGTATGTAGTCGCTGTTCATTTGCTCTACACCGATGTTGATCGCCTTGGAATAGTTAAATTCTTGATCTTCTGGATAATGAATAATGTGACAATCGTACTCCTTGGCAATCTTCAAAGTCCGATCAGTAGATCCTGAGTCAACTACAACTATCTCTTGAAAAGAAAAATCTTGAGCATTCAGATAATCCAAGCAAGTTGATAAAGTATCTTCACTATTTTTTGTCCTAATAAGAACACTCACAGTTTGAGTAAACAAACGATTAGAATTGGTATCCAAAAGTTTCTAGATCTTCTTTATAGTAATCAGAGACGATTTTTTGGGTCTCTTTATCATAGCAGTCTTTATAGTCTATGATTCGTTTGGACTTATTCAAGTAAGGCAGCTCTCCATCAATGTTTAACTGAGTTGCTAATTGCTTAAAATCCTCGGGAATTGTTTCTACTCTTCCTATAAAATCTAGTGGGATATTACCATTTCCATCTTTTAGCCAATTGACCTGTGGCAGCCAGTGATTCCAGCCTTCATCGTGTCGCAAGCGTCCTTCCAATAAGTAGTGCGCACATTGATTGAGTGTGGCATGTTCCAATAGATCATAGTCCAAATGCTTCCCCCATAACGCTTTCTCAGGATTAATCGCAGAATGATAACGGCTTTCTTTGAGTCGAGCATAGTTATAGAGGGACAGAAAGCGATCAAAGGGATTTCTGACGAAAGAAAACTTAAAGTACCGCTCGAACTGCTCTGGAGATAGTTGAGCCTGTATTTGAGAAATAGTGGCGTGTGAGGATTGTTCAAAGCCTAATTTTTCAGCTATAGATGTTCCTGCATTTTTAGGGATATGGATGTAGATCAGTTGTTGGGTATCATCTAGATTTATTGGGATATTACTATCACTTACGCCAAATCTGCTCTGTTTTTTAGCTATTAAAATATATACTATTTTACTAAAGATTGACATCATAGAAGCTCGTAACCTAGATATTTTATTGTTGACTCAATAGGTTTGAGTTTACTAGTTATATACTTGATAAATAATGGATCTAAACGAGCTATTTTTTCAGCATTTAAGTTTGTAATTGGAATACTTATATTTCTAGTATTGTGAGACGTAAACTTTTTATCAACATCAATATCTTCTAATTCAGGAAGGAAATTAATTAATTCTTGTTTGACATCTTGAGGATTCATCACCAAGTGCTCATAACGTACATACAGTATATTATTTAATCCTTGTAAATTCTTTTCTTGATATTTGAACCAGTTAATAAGGTTGCTAATGAATCGTTCTCTATCTCCCGTTTCGCTATGCCTCCTATGCCATCCTTCAGCGATAGCATAAGGATTCCTCATAAGTGAGACAAAATAGCATGGAACAAATTCGTTCTCAATTTTAAATGCTCGTATTAGGTTGGGAGGGCTTTTCTCTAGTAAAATTGTCTTTGATGTATCCCAATATTTATACCATTCATTCTTTATAAGTCTCCAAGGCATTTCTATATCAGGATTCCACCGCTTCAGTTTATCATCAAACATAATTTGCCTTACTTCTTTCAATTTTTGTCCCTCTCTTGTTTTCTCTATTGTATTATTCGAACTAACATTTCTTGATGTTGAAATAATCTGATGTAAAAGTGTTGAACCACTATATGGAGGAGATAGTATAAACAGATACTTATTCTCAATTTCCTTT
>JBCDHX010000057.1:0-32643 GCA_038749535.1 Bacteroidota bacterium | reverse complement strand
TGGCAAAAATGGTTTTGCTTACCATAGTGAGTACTACCATTTTTCTTCGTCTTATTACTCTTACAGTGTGGACATTCTTCTCGCATTTCATATTATAAGCATTTTTCCTCACTTTAGCATTACATCTGATGCACTACCGAATGATGCATTGTCATTTGCTACGGCTGCTCCGTGTCTCCTTACGACCTTCCGTTGGCTTTACCTCAAGAGACTTATAAGGTATAATCTACCCGGTTTATTTTTTTTCATCAGGTCTGCACTGCTTTTTTCAGGTCTGCACTGCTTTTTGGCTACCGCTGAATTGAGCACACAGACCAGGGTCAAAAAAATACTGATAATCCTGTCAGCTATCGCATCTCTCTTATTTGTTTTCAAGACTGAATATATAGAATGTTTGGATGCAACTGTTTGTGGTCGTTAAGGGTTTCCCTTGTGTCTGCTTGTATTGATATGGCGACTTTCACAGGATCATCACTCCAATATATCAGAAAAACGATGCGGCTGTCGTTAAGAGCTTGTTGGGATTTTGGTCTTTGAGGGGAAAGCGAGCTGATTTTTTGTCAATTGAGGCGGGAAAATGTGAGTTTATCTGGGTAAGTGAGCATTTTTCTAACGAAAAGTGGCGTAAAATTGGCCGCTTGTAGTCCGATTACTAAACTCCCAACAAGCTCTAATATAGCTGCAACTACAAATTAAGAAAATAACTACATGACATTTAACAATCTGAACCTCATCGAACCTATCCTAAAGGCATTAGACGATAAAGGCTATACCGAACCGACCGCCATACAAGAAAAGGCAATTCCGATTATTTTGAAACGAAAAGATGTGATGGGCTGTGCACAGACTGGCACCGGAAAGACAGCAGCTTTTGCTATCCCCATCATCCAACTGATTCAGAAAATAGAGAAGCCTCAGTCCAAAGAACGCCCATCTCTACGCGCGCTCATTGTGACACCGACGCGTGAGCTCGCCATACAGATCGATGAAAACATAGCGGCATATAGCAAATATACGCACATCCGCCACGCGGTCATTTTTGGAGGTGTGAAGCAAGGTAAACAAGTCGAGCAGCTCAAAAAAGGTATCCATATTTTGACGGCGACGCCTGGACGATTGCTAGATTTGATTGGTCAAGGCATCATTAGTTTGGATGCGATCAAAATGTTTGTACTGGACGAAGCAGATCGAATGTTGGACATGGGATTCATTCACGATATTCGGAAATTGCTCAAACTGCTGCCTGAACAACGCCAATCGCTCTTCTTTTCAGCGACCATGCCGGACAACATCATCGACCTATCTCGAACGATTTTAAAGAATCCCACCAAGGTAGAGGTCAATCCCGTTTCTTCCACCGCAGAGACGGTACAGCAACGGATTTACTACACCAATAGAACCAACAAAAATGACCTGTTGCTGCATATCCTAGAGCAGCCGGACATGGATCAAGTTTTGCTATTCAGCAGAACGAAACATGGCGCAGATCGCATTGCTAAAAAGCTAAAGAAAGCCAATATTTCTGCTGCTGCTATACATGGTGATAAAGCTCAAAATCAACGTCAGAAAGCCTTGACGCAATTCAAGTCTGGTCAGACGCGGGTGCTAGTCGCGACAGATATTGCAGCCCGAGGTATTGATATCGATAAGCTTCGTTATGTCATCAACTACGACATCCCGAATATAGCAGAAACCTATGTACACCGCATCGGGCGGTCGGGTCGAGCAGGAGAGGAAGGCATTGCGATTTCTATCTCTGAGCCGGAGGAAAATGCATACGTCAAGTCCATCGAAAAATTGACGCGTCAAAAGATTGAAGTGGTCAGCAATCATCCATTTCCGCAGACGGATAAGCCCATGACGGAAGCGGAAAAGAAAGAATGGAATAAAGAAAAACAGCGCCGCAAGCAAGAGTTTTTTGCAAAGCGCAAGGCTGCAAGAGATAGAAAGCGCCGATAGTCTCAAGCATAACAAAGCGTGTGACTGAATCTGTTCTCGAAAATCTGGAGTCACATGCTTTTGTTATTTTACACCATCACCATTCCAAACTGTCCCTTTTTGGGGCAATTCCCAACTTTTTCCGACTTTTGATGCCCCAAGCTATCAAATCAGTCCTACCCAATCAAATAGCACACACTCTTATGCAAGTAGATATACTCGCCATTGGCGCACATCCCGACGATATAGAACTGAGTTGTAGTGGTACGCTTCTGAGACATATAGATGCAGGATACACGGTCGGTTTGGTAGATTTGACAAGAGGAGAAATGGGGACGCGAGGCACACCGGAGTTACGGCTGGAAGAGGCGGAAAATGCGCGTCAGCTCATGGGTGCAAAGTTTCGTCACAACTTGAAGATGGCAGATGGCGCATTCAAAAATGATAGAGCGAATCAGCTCAAACTGATCCGAGAAATCCGATCTGCACAACCACGCATCGTTCTAGCCAATGCGCTAGAAGACAGGCATATAGATCATGGGCGAGCTGCTAAATTGATTGCAGATGCTTGTTTTTTATCTGGTCTACAAAAAATAGAGACGAAAGACGAAGACAGGAATATCCAAGATAGATGGCGACCGAAAGCGGTTTACTTTTATATACAAGATCGGCAGTTGATACCAGACATCGTAGTGGATATTACGGAATATATGGAGCGAAAAATAGAACTGATTGCTGCTTTCAAATCTCAGTTTCACGATCCCGACTCTGATGAGCTAGAGACACCCCTGACGGGAGCTGATTTTTTCGACTTCATCAAAGGGAAGAACAAAGTCTTCGGTCGTCCGGCGAGTTATGACTATGCCGAAGGCTACAATGTTATCCGTACGATGGGGACGACTGATCTGATGGCATTGGATTGAGCACAAAATATTCAAATCTGAGGTAGTATGTATGAGATGATGTTGGCTTTTATCACAGCCTTTACACTGACGTATTTTCTGATTCCTTCCATCGTGAAGGTAGCGCATAAGAAGCGACTCTGGGATGAGCCGGATGACCGACGCTCGCATACAGTCAATACGCCTTCTTTGGGCGGTATCGCTATTTTTGCAGGATTGATCTTTTCGATTGTGCTGTGGACACCTTTTGCGGTGTTCGGTGATTTGCAGTACATCTTATGTGCCTTTCTCATCATCTTTTTGATCGGTGCAAAGGACGACATCGACCCGGTAGAGCCAAAGATCAAAATTGCGGCACAGCTTCTCGCAGCGACCATTCTAGTTTTCAAATCCAAAGTCAAAATCAGCAGCTTATACGGTCTTTTCGGTGTCTACGAAATCAGCGACTGGGCGGCTGTGCCACTGAGTATTTTCACCATTATCGTCATCGTCAATGCCTTTAATTTGATAGATGGCATCAATGGACTGGCAGGCAGTATTGGGGCACTGACGTTTAGTATTTTTGGGATCTGGTTCTTTTTGGTACATCATATTGAGCTGGCAGTTGTCGCTTTTGCAACGGTAGGTGCGATCATTGCTTTTTTGCGCTACAATGCGACTCCGGCACAGATTTTTATGGGCGATACAGGCTCGCTCATGCTCGGTATTGTTGCCTCGGTGCTCTCTATCAAATTCATTGACTTTCATCGTGTCTTTCCACCGGATTCGCCCTATCAAGTAGATGCTGTTCCGGCAGTGACGATTGGGATTCTCATCATTCCGTTATTTGATACCTTGCGTGTCTTTGCGATGCGGATGGCGAAAGGAAAATCTCCTTTTCAGCCGGACAAGACACATATTCATCATTTGCTGCTGTTTAGTGGACTGTCGCATATGCAAGCGACGGGTGTATTGGTATTGGTCAATTTAGCGTTCGTCATTCTAGTTTTTTCCTTACAGTCTTTAGGCAATCTAAACTTGATGCTCATCACGCTAGGACTGGCTTCTGCACTGTCAGGCGGATTATTTTGGCGGGTACGGCAGCGGCAGCAGAATGTTAGCAACAACAAGAAGGCGATGACTTCCGAGACTTGAATCTAAGTATGAACAAAAAGCGAACCGATCATTTTATAGGTTTGATTGTTTACTGGATTCAGACCAAGAATAGACCTAATTTTCTTTTAACAAATCTACCTATTATGCAAAAGTATATGCTTTTTTTCGTCTTTTTTCTTGCACTGACGGCTTGCGAAAATGATGATGTCTATGTCGATCAAATTTCTGAACTGCGCGAAGAATTAGCAGAAACAGAACAAGAACTAGCGGATGCGCAAATGGCTCTCGCCAAAGATGGCGGTCTAGTGCATACGGTGTTTTTCTGGATGAAAGATGACCTCACAGAAGAACAAACTACTGAGTTTGAAGAAGGACTACAGTCACTGGAAGAGATAGAAAGTGTGCGCCGTTTTTACTGGGGCAAACCTGGAGAGACAGAAGCCAGAGGCGTTGTTGATCGTTCTTACGATTATGCTTTGATTATCCACTTTGAGGATTTAGCTGGACATGATGTCTATCAGCCGCACGAAATACACCAAAATTTTGTCGAAGGTTCTTCCGACAAGTGGACGAAAGTAGTCGTCTACGATGCCAATGTAGAAGGCGGTATAAAAGAAATCGCCGGAACGTTGCCTAGTCCTGATCCACAGATCGGTGGCATGGATAGAGATGATACAGATTAGTTTTGCTTTGATATGGGGATAAGAAAAAAGGATTTGATCGTTATGGTCAAATCCTTTCTTGCTTTCGGTCAATGAAGATCAATAATTCAACTGTCTCACTTGACCATTGATGAGTGCCTCCATCACTTGATGAAGCAATTTGGGTTTATGCGGTCGCCAATTGACATCATTGAATGCATTACCTAAATTGACATAATTTTGAATTTGTGTGTCTTGCATTTCGTCTTGTACATGTTCTAGCAGATTCAGAAAAACAATCCAGCCACCATCATCTTTCACATCATCATACCACTCTTCGTAGTAGCAGTCATCTGATCCATGAAAGTTGAGTACATTTTCACAAATGATCGTAAACTTGAAAATACCTTCGTTCACCAAAGGATCAATCACTTCGCGTTTTAGATACATGACATCATTGTAAATACTATCGTTCCATTCACCGATCAATTCCAAAACGGCGAATCCTTGATCATAATCTGCATATAGTAGTTTGCCATAGAGTGTCTGCGAGCCAAAGGTATCCCACTGTGGATGAATGAAATAATTATAGACTTTTTGGGAAAACTTAAATTCATCATATTGCTGACCATAGAAAGGAGAACGACTGTCTTCCTCTGCCGTATAGCGGTCGCGCCAATGATAATGTGGTTCTATATCGTGCATAAGTTTTTGTTTCTAATAGATTCTGGCAATTAAGACAACTATAACTAACTGATTATAAGTAAGTTAGCTATCTATACTATAATTGCCTTCAAGGAATTTTTATTGTGATTTTTTGGATTAACTTCTCAGTGTAAAAATGATAGAAGGACAGCAAACAATGAACAGCCATTCTGCAAAAGAAGATATTGAGCCTAAAATGGCTTTGTCGCTCAACTAATGGATAATAAACCAAAATAATAGATGGTGATTGTCAGCAATATGTTATGATTGCCAACTGTCAGATGAATGGATTATTATGGGAAGCAGTATACTAGGATTAGAAACATCTTTTTCGCCTAATTTGTTGGTTCAATTGGCATCCGAATGCGCCACTCTTTGGGATAGTAATTGTTGACACGATTGGGGAGTACTTTTGCCCAGCCTAAGTTCAAGTTTTGGTAAGTCGCCAAATGCCAGCCACGACCACTGACATCCATTTTGATGTTTTCTTTCTTCAAAAAGCGTAATGCATCGAGGCGATTTAGATTCATTGTTGGCAAATCAGAATGCACATATCGACTCAGTGCCAAAGCTGCTGATGGAACAATGTTTTTCGCTTTGATCGTGCCTACAGTTGTACCTAAACGATGGCGCGACAACTGATGACTGACGATATTAGCTACCTCTTCCATCGCTTTTGGAATGATACTAACTTCTTGATTATCAGTAGTTAGAAATAGTAGATCATCGGACGACTGAATAAAAGAATCAAACTGATCGATCGCTTTCTTTGATAGCATAGACAGTTTTGGATGCTTTTTCATGCTCACGATATCCCGAATATCACTGACCTTCCGAAGCACACTCAAAAAGAACCCTTCGCCACGTACCCGATGCGGAAAGAATCGATAGCCATAGCCATCGCTTCCGGCTGCTGTTTCTTTTACACCCCACTCTTTTGGTACAGTTAGTTGCACACCTCCCAACCCATAGTTGTCTAGTAGCCACTCGACATTGTCTTCATTTTCTTTCCAGTTGTAAGTACAAGTGCAGTAAAGCAGTAGACCATCTTTCTTCAAGAGTTGCTGTGCGCTGTACAAGATGCGTTTTTGGCGTGCCGCACAGAGTTCTACCAAACCAGGTGACCATTGTGCAGCCGCTTCTGAGTCTTTTCTAAATAGTCCTTCTCCGGAGCAAGGTGCATCGACTACAACGACATCAAATAGTCCGCCTAGTCGCTCAAAATCTTTAGGGTCGTGACGAGTGATGATGGTATTGGTCGCACCCCATTTTGCGAGATTTTCTTGTAGAATATAGTTGCGAGATTTGATGACTTCATTGCTGATTAGACAACTGTCTTCGGAAATCAGACTTTGCAGCAAAGTCGACTTACCACCCGGAGCAGCACATAAATCTAATACTTGCAATGGCTGACTCAAATTAATAGCCTGCTGCAACGCTTCCGCCACAAACATAGAGGACGCTTCCTGAACATAATAAGCACCTGCATGAAAACTAGGGTTGAGCGTGAAAATAGGACGCTCTTTCAAGTAGTAAGCTGCTTCATGCCAGGGTACTTTTTCCTCCGAAATTGTACTTGTCTTTTTCCAAGGATGCAAGCGAATGCTAGTAGAAGGTGATGCTTGCAAAGCTGCTACGAAGTCATCATATTCTATGCCCAAAATGGGGCGCATCTGTTCTTGAAAAGCAGTGGGGAGCGTCAAAATTTAATGCGTTGAAAGTTAGGTAAATGAAAACACCTAAGGACATATAAGGTATTTAAGAGATCCATTTTTGAAGATGGAGATTATTTTCTTATTGGTAATATTCGAAGGCGTTGATTTTGAATACAAAAATAACACTCCTGAACCACTTGAGGTCATGATGTAATTTTATTGCACAAATAGCAAATTGTACTTTCTGATATAATGCACTAAACCTAATACCAAATTCAAAAGTTAACCTGAGATTGCTCAAATTTTTGTGCAAATGAATCAACTTACTGATTCATTTCATTTTCTATAGCGAGATATTATTCCCACCAGCAAAAAAGGCTTTTCTCAAGTAAGAAAAGCCCTTTTTCAATGCTATTAAAATAGCTTATTTCTTTTTGGCACGTCCGCCATTCAGTTCTTTCTTCAATGCTTCTAGCTCTGCCCACTTTTCTTTAGCTGCCAATTTAGCTTGGTCAGCCCAAGTCGTCGGTGTGTACATACGGTAACGTGGATTGGCTGCTACCAAGATTTTGCTGATCTGCTCAGGTTTCTTAGCGGCTAGTTTCTTGAATGTATCAATACCTGCTGCTTTCAATACTTCTGCGATCTTAGGCCCGATACCTTCGATGACCGTCAAGTCGCCTTGTCCGATTACTTTCTCTTGTTTCTTACGACCTCTTTTGGCGGGAGCAGTTACTTTCGCTTCTACTTTCTTCGTCGTTTTCTTTGTAGCTGGCTTATCAGTTGCTTTTGCTTTAGTCGTCTTCTTAGTCGTTGCTTTCTTTGTTGCCTTTGCTTCTTTCTTATCTAGTACGATCACAGAGTTTTCGATGCCCGTGAATGGAGAAGAAACATAGTCATCAGCTTGCCAGTCATTCTCCCAAACTTCATTATCAATCAAGTAACGAAACTCGTAACGACCTGCTGTCAACTCTAGATCTGTCTTGTAATGTCCATTTTGAGATACCATAGGAATACCTGTGCGATCCCAATCATTAAAGTCACCCAAAAGAACCACTTTGTTGTGTCCTTCCAATGCTTGCTTAGGTAATGCAAAAGTGACTTTATACTTTCCTTTTTTAGCTAAATACTCTTTTTTCATAGTTGATGAATTTTCGGTTGTAGTTTGTTTATAAACGGTCTTTGAAACCGCAAAATTATAATAGTTTGTTTGTATGTGCAAGTCGTTCAGTATCAGTCGATAACAACTTGCCAGTTCTGCCTAATTAATACCTATGAAATAATTGGTGGATGGTAGAGTCGCTTAAAATTTACCACGCAGTAAATCCTGCTTCTCAAAATATTTTTTGCTTTCTACAATTATTAATTTATTGTAAAAAATCATTTTAAGCTTCAACTAATGTCTAATAAATAGAAAATTAGGAGATAAAACATATGACGTATACTGCTCAGGTAGGTGATAAAATACCCCTTTTATTAAAGATTAAATTGCTTTCACGACAAATAGATTAAGAAGGAGCTATGCTAATGTCAGCCAAAAATTGATGCAACTTTTCTATATTTGTTGTCGATAGTTTAAACAGCGATTCAGAAAAAGAACATTACAAATATTTCTACGTTCGATTTTATTAGCTATCAATTAAACTTTTTATTGTGATTGATATCCAATACGATAAAGAGGGTAAATAAAGACAAACATAACTAGCCGTCGCCTTTAATAAAAAGGGACACACTTCATTACTTACTTACCATAGTCGGCAGACTGCCAAAGGAAAACGGGACTTCTTTTGGGTAAAATGATAACTGCACTGCTTTGTGCTAGGCAGTTACTTTTTTAGAAAATTACATCTAAATAAATAGGGGATAGGGTTACACATTTTCTAACCTTGGATATGGCGATTGCTATATTCAAAAAGTCTCCGCGACCGATATGAGTAAGTTATTGCCAATAGTTATTTTGAGTTGTTCATTGTGGAGTTTTGTGCTCAAAACGCCAGCACACAAAGTTGATGTCCATGCCTTTCCTATTGTGACAGATACTTTAGTGCCGACTTTAGACCATAGATCGCAGCCAGTTTCACACAAGCAAAGCAAGTCTAGAATTTCTCTCCTTCCAGCAGTCGAAACTGTACCTACAACAGCTTCAGCTATGCTGCCAGCTGCATCTGTGACGACAACAAGAAGCGTTGCTATCTGCAAAGGGGAGGGGTATTTCAGCGGCGGCAAACCGCGTTTTATTTCCGGTTCTTTTCGCGATACTTTATTGACCGTCGATGGTCGCGATAGCATCATCATTACTGACTTATCTGTTTTGGAGTGTAAAGCATTGTAGCAATAAGAAAATCGAGTGGTTGTCTATTTGCCTTTTATGTTGGAGGTGTGCAAAATGAAAAACAAATCAACCACTGAATCAAAGAGTTTGAGTGTTGTTTTACATTCCACATTCCACATTCCACATTCCACATTCCACATTCCACATTCCACATTTCAACAGAAAATATCCAAAACAAAAAAGCCGCTCTTCAACATCCCGAAGAGCGGCTTTTTCTGTCTTATAGACTTGGACTTTGCAAAATAGCAGAGTAGTTAAGATGTTGCTACTCGACTTCTAAGTTTCTGCAGAAGTCATCTAACGTCTAACATCAGTTATACTGTCTCACCTTATCCTGAGCAGTAGACACGACTTTTGACTGCGCGTCGATTTGTTGCTGCTTCGCTTCTTGATCTTTCTCATTCTGCTTGATGCTGTTTTCCATCTCGCGGATGAGTTCATTGGCTTCTGCGATCTTTTTCTCGTATTGCTCCTTATCTTTTGCTAGACGCTCCAGCTCTTTCCCCAATTCTTTCAACGCCTTTTCTTGTACTTTCAGATCATCCTCTGCCATCGACTTTTTGACCGCTTTGGCGAAGTCTTGCATCATTTGCTGTGCACTTTCATAAGCTGCCTCATGAGTCTCTGATGCTAGATACGCGCCACCTAGATCAAACCAAAGTGTCACCAAAGTACCGCTACCGCCGCGCTCAAATTGTGCATAGAGATCCACTGTATTGTTGCTGATATTTTTCAACTTCGCATCATCTGATACATAGAGTCCACTTTTGCGGTCGCGCTGTGTACGCGTCTTGAAGTCTTTTGAAAATTGTTTCCAAACGTGCTCTACTTTCTTCTCGTCTGCATTCGGGATTGCCATACTTAGTGCATTGTGTGTACCTGCACTCATGGTTTGTAGATTCTCTTCGATCATGATTTGCTCTCCTTTAGGCATAAAATCCTGAGATTGTGCAAAGGAAAGAGTCGTAATTAGGGTAGAGACAAACAGAATTGCGATAGAACGTATCATTTCAGTTGGATTTAATATAGATAATAAATGTAGCATCAATAGTACTACATCTTATAATAGAAATTACTGCTCGACTTGATTCACTGCTGAGTACGAGTTAGTAATCCTTTAGACGAAAAGTTTGATAAGAGTCACTGGGAAAGAACAAAAAATAAAATGGAGACTCTAGAAAGGTAAAATATGTCAGCCTACTAATAACGCTCAATCGTCGTTCATCTTGCCCATCTAGATGATCTTGTCGTGCTAATATCGGCTAAACTGCTCAAATGGGAACGAACCATTCTATCCAAAAACGCTACCGTTTGCTCACCACAAAACTTTTTTCTAAAAAAATGAAACATTTTTGAAGTGTGTTTTTGAAATTATTTTTCAACAAATATTGATTATAAAATATTGATAATCAGTATTTTATAATCTGATTGCCGATTATTTGTCATCAACAAAAGCATAGTTTTGTCTTTTAAAAAGGAGGACAGGGGCTGCATCTTTGTATTGTCGAAAGGGAAAAACGATGACCTCGACACGATCATTGAAAGATATTAAAGCGAGTGGAACACTTGGCGGCGATGACAAAAACCGATTTTGAAAATTGCCGATTACAAGACAAGCCGATTACATATTACACATTGAGTTGGGTTCATTTCTAGCTCATCAAGAAACGTTCCCAAGTCGCAGCACAAATAAAAAACTGCATAAGTGATCCCACGAACTGCAGTCGTGCTGCACTTTTTGGGTACTCATATTTGGGGTCAACCCAAAACCGATTACAACAACCGCTGCTGAGTGTTTTACGCTTTTCAAAACATATAAACTAGGTATAAATTAGAAAATTGAGAAAGTCTAATTAAGTATTCCATGAACATAAGCCCGTGAGGAGCTTATCCCCTTCGTACTAATCCTATTAAACCTAAAGTTTTTCGTAAAATTCGTTCTTTTTCATGAGATTATAACTTGTTGAATGTCGGACCTTGCCCTAGTTGGGCAAGGTACTTTTTTCCTTCGATAAGGATCGGGAAGAAAGTAGAGGAGAGAGAAAGAAATGAATACCAATTTGATTGCTAGTGTCTTTATATATTACCAATAACCGATTATGGTATTTTGATGGGAGTGACGGTTCACTCCCATTTTTTCAAAGCACTTCAAGTCAACCCAAAAACAACCACAAGATTTTTCATGAGTTCACAAACTAGCACTGGGGTAATTTGGAAGCCACATCGTTCATTCGGTGTGGCTTTTTTTGTCTAGTAATTGACCAAAAAATAAACTTCCGATCTGAACTGATTTTCACTTCTTTGTTAGAATTGTCTATTAGACTTGTTACGTCGTAACTGATTATGGCGAAGCGGAGCAAATTTTATTTTGGATAAGGCAAAATTTTTCGGTATAGCCTAGCTACGGCTAAAAATTTTAACACAGAACAGAATGAAATTTGCCCGTTGTAGTCAATCGAGATGAGGCGTAACAAATCTATTATCTAAAGTCTCTAGTTTAGAGCTTAATTCTCACCAATTTCAACCGATTGCGTCGCTCACTCGGAATAATCAACTCACTGGCACTCGTCTGCACCGCTTCCATAAACCGCAATCGCAGCTTTTGATTTTCGGTATTCATGACACTATTGCGCTCTGCTTTGCCACTTCCGGTGATGACATACTCGCTCACCGTGTTTTCTTCTCTGATTTCATCATTAAAAATGAAGTGTAGTTCGCGTGGACTTTTCACGATAAAATAAGAAGAAAAAGCTGCACCATCGTCCTGTGACTGCTGGCGTTTGCGGAGTACATTTTCCCAGTGTTGTTCGCCATCCGGATGGATAGAAATGACCATCAAGTGCTCGAAATTGAAGTCTGTAGAGCTAGTGATACTATTGATGGTGGGACTGTAAACCGGACGAGTAGGCAGACCACCATAGCCGCGTTCTGTCGTTCTGATCTTTTCCAATACCATTAGGATGCCACCATCTTGTCGTAAAATAATGTCTTGGAGTTGAGCATCGAAAATACCTTTTATTTTGGATGGCGCATCTCGCTCCAGAAAGTCTTGTATGAGCGACTCATCGAAGTCATAAAAGTCGATGCGGTGATTGGCAGTTCGGTCATTGGAGACGCGTAGCAAAAAGTAACCTCTCGCCCAAGCTAAATTCTTGTCTGAATAAAGTCCTCCGGCGATGAGTTGTCCATTTAAGTCATCATACTCAAAGTAGACATCATAAGTCAATCTATCTGCTAGATTGATCTCAAAATGCCCGATGCTAGTAGACAGATTACTTTGATGATATACGTCGTAGATGTGGTCTTTGGATCGGCTGCGATAATTATGCTTGAGGATGATGTAGTACATCTCGCCTTCATTCGTCATGACGATCTGATGCGGATCGCGCGACAGAATCAAATTGTCCGGCTGAAAACTTGTTTCCCAAAGAAATTCCATCTTTTCCAGATCAAAGGCGTAGGCTTCTATTTCACCATTGTTATGTTCTGTAAAGGTGAGTACTTTGGAGCGATCTTGCGAGGTGACTGTTTGGTAAAACTGAGTCGTGAAAGTCGTCCCTAAGTTGTAGATGATCGTCGAGTCAACCAAGTTGGCTCCAGCATCGTACTGGTGGGCTTTCAAAATCAAATCGCCTTTGTAGCGGTGTTGATAGACGACATAGAAATGTTCCTGATCTGGCGTCGCGATGATGTCCAATATCTCAGGACGGCGTTTGTCTAGTTTGATTTCTTTGTCCCAAGTCATTCGCAAATCGCTATCGTAAGCCTGCACAAAAAACTCATGATCTTCATCTTGAAATAGCAAGTATTGATCTTGAAGTTCTCCGATCAACTGATAGCGCATATCGCTACGCAACGCCATATCTTCGGAGACGGTGACGACTTGCGCGATAGCAATATTTGTAAAAAGTAGAGAGAAAGTGATAGCGAAAAACAGACGACTTTTCATTTGGCTAGTAGTATTTAGTTGTAACTACTAAATTAATGTATTTTCTTTTCGGATTGTTGTTGACAGAAGAGTAAGGCAGTGTCAAAGAGTCGTGAAGTCAAGTGAGATATAGCATAACAAAAAGAGGCATCTCCAATCGCGGTAGGAGATGCCTCGTATATAAATTAGACAATACTTGTCGCATCGAAGATGAGTAGAAAGACAACACCTTTCATCCTCATGCGACAAGCAAGCTCTAAGTGTTTGTATCGGTTTCGCGTGCTAAATACACGACTGTATATCTCGTTATTGATAGAACAAAGATAGATGTGTTTCTCTTACTGTTCTATACCGAAATAGTCATTTTGAAGAACCTAATAGTTTGAAATAATTGACTGAAAATATTTATAATAAATTGATAATCAGTTAATTAGTAATATTAAATTTTAATGTTCTGTTACCTTGTTTTGTGCGTACTTGAAGCAAGTATAATCCATCGCTCAAAGCGGAAATATTTAGATTCAATTGATCTTGTTTCAATTTTTTGTATCGATAGGTTGTCATTCGTTGTCCTTGCATATTCAGAATATCTACGTCCACATCTTGCGCTTGTGTCAGCGATAAATCAACAGTCAGCCAATTTTTCGCCGGATTTGGATAAATGTCAATCAAGTTATCTGCGCTCAACTGCAGTCGCGTACTAGACACCAAATCTGCTTCTGGACTGATCGAAATATCCACCACTGGGACGACATCAAATCCAAAACCAACGATACTGTAATCGCCTGTATTACCTATATCTAGCATACTCGCATAACGCGGACTGCCATCAAAAAGCGAACGGATGTACATTGCAGAATAATCGTACTCCGTACTAGCAAAAAGATCCATGCTCAAGTCGCTTGTGCTTTCGTACTGAATGACGGTGAAGTAATAACTATTGTTCTCCAGCGGGATTCCAATCTCATCTATGCTCATCGGGACAGTGATAAAGTCTCCTTCTGTACCATCAAATGTATAGGTATTGAATGCCAAAGGCGCATTGCCATACTCGTCCGGTGTGGCAAAACCATCGTCATTATCATCGCCTTGCCATTGATAGGTCAAGATATTTACTGTTTCGCCGATCAATTCTGCTGCATTGGCGACGGCAAATGTGACATAGCGACCAAAAAAGTCTTCGCCATTTCGGATGTAGTAGCAGTTGCCGTAAGCGTACGAATTGTCATCTGCTGGACGGATTAGGATATCTGGCGTTTCGAACCATTTGGAATAAATCGTATCAGAAATACCAAAAAGAAAATTTCGGCGATTGTTACCGGGTGCTTCATCTGCTGTTGAGGTTGTGATGTTATAGCTTCCTTCGTAGATCGTCTCTGAGTCATCGGGTGCAAAACCATCTTCCAACACTACATTTTCCAGCACAGAATCGACGCCCACGAAAGGTACAGGTACTTGCTCGCTGAAGACCACTGTTGATGTCTGTACATCTTCAACTTGTACCGTCAAGGTGGCATCCATTTGATCTTGTGCGCCTTCATTGATGATATCTGCCAAGAAGAAGATACCTTCCACTTGACTAGCAGGCGTAAAGGCATTGGGTGCGACAGCATAGAAAGAATTGTCTATGCTCAGATCGGTATCCGGTCGATTGTCGCCATCCAAAATTTGGACATCATCGATCTGCCAAGAATAGCCACAGCCGACTAGATCGCCGCCATTACTGACACTTTCATCAGAAAAAAAGCGGAATGCGATCCAGTAAGTGCTTTCATTGCCGACCAGTTCGGATAAATCAAGATTAATAATTTGGGGATTATTATCAATCGTGCCACCACCAAATTCATTGGCTTCTATGCCTGGAAAAACGACTAGCGATGTCCAGTTGACAGAGTCCGTACTGACTTCCACTGTCGGGCGATCGTTGAAACTCTGATAGAGTGTTTGGAAAGTCAAAAAGACATCAGGATTGTCTGCTGCGCTCAGTTGAGGAGATACCAACCAAGCATCTTGTGTGCCCTGGCTACAATTCAAGTCGGAGTCAAAAAGTACCCAACCATTGGTGGAAGTGGTAGACTGTAAGGGTGGCAAATTAAAGTCGCCCATCGGTCCAAAATTTGTCCATGTCCAGTCGGCACTAGGTGAGCCGTTTCCTGCTATGGTGATCGCAGACCAGTCGGCAGGTAATCCGCCGTTAAAGTCTTCTTCAAACAGAATATTTTGGGCAAATAATTGGCTAAAAAATAGCACACATAGTAAGCTAAGTAAAGGATGTTTCATCGAGTGATGTTTAAGTGAAATAGATAGTTAGCGATAAAGACAAATAGCCTCTTTTTCGCCAACGAGTTGTATCCATAACGCCTAACTGCCTATTTTGGTGGCTTATTTAAGACAATATTAGGGGAGGATGTGGAAGGCATGGATGCGTAATTCAAAATAAACCTATATTTGGTGAGTTGAAAATCAAAAAATCACCTATCACAGAGACATTCAGCATGGACAAAAAACTATTACTCTTACTGACGCTCATATTGCCGCTTTCTACTTTCGCTCAAGACTATCAGCAACTCACCAAAATCGTCGCATCGCAGCGGGCACCGCATAATCAGTTTGGCTACAGCATTGACATTTTTGGAGACTACGCCATCGTCGGAGCGCGATTTGAAGACATCAATGCCATGAATCCCGATGCCGGAGCTGCTTACATTTACAAAAAAGACCAAGGTGGTCTCAGCAATTGGGGACTGGTCAAACGAATCGTTCCGGCTGCACGAGATGAAAATGATTTGTTTGGATTCAGTGTGGCGATTTCAAATGAATTTGCTGTTGTAGGTGTGCCCTATGAGGAAAATGAAGGGGACGAACTGATTTCGAGAGCCGGCGCAGTATTCATTTTTCAACGTGACCTTGGTGGGGTGGACAATTGGGGAGAAGTCAAAAAAGTAACGCCCTCTATACGTGCAGCCGACGATCAATTTGGGGTCAGTGTTGCCATCGAAAACAACCAAATTGTAGTGGGCGCGTGGCGAGAAGATGAGGACGAGAACGATGCTGCTACCAAAGAGAATGCTGGAGCCGTCTATGTCTTTAGAAAAGATGAAGGTGGCACAGACAATTGGGGAGAAGTCAAAAAGATCGTATCCGCAGACCGCGCTCCCGGTGACTTATTTGGTCGATCTGTTGCGCTGTCTGGAGATCTGATTGTGGTAGGTGCTGTTTCAGAGCGACACAATGTCAATGGCGGCACTGCGCTACCAGAAGCCGGATCAGCCTATATTTTCAAGCAAGATGAAGGTGGCACAGACAATTGGGGAGAAGTCAAGAAAATCGTCGCGCTAGATCGAGCAGTAGGTGCACAGTTTGGCGTGAGTGCTGCTGTAGATGTCGATCAAATCATCGTAGGTGCTTGGCGGGAGCGTAAAAATAGAACTGGTAGTGATTTGTTGGACAATGCTGGAGCAGCTTATATATACAGAAAAGATAAGGGCGGTATCAATAACTGGGGACAAGTCAAAAAAATAGTGGCTTTCGATAGAGAACAACTCGATCAATTTGGATTTAGTGTATCCATATCGGGAGATCGAGTGATCGTGGGTGCGTATCAAGAGGACGAAAACCCCGCTGGCAATCAGACGCTGTCGGTTGCCGGGTCGGCTTACCTTTATGAGCGAGAGCTAGGAGGCGCAGAAAATTGGGGACTAGCGAAAAAGATCGTACCCACGGATAGAGCAGAAGGTGATCAGTTTGGGTTCAGTGTAGCTATTGATGGTGATTTTGCAGCCATAGGCGCGCGTTATGATGATAAAGATGTCAATGGTGGTATGCTGCGTGAGCGTGCCGGGTCGGCTTATATTTTTCAGCGATTCACGGTGCTTCCAGTGGAGCTGATTTACTTTCAGGGCAAAGCAAAAGACAGCGATGTACAACTCGATTGGGCGACGGCTTCCGAAACCCATAACAAAGGGTTTGAGGTACAATGGAGTCGAGATGCCAAACAGTTCAAAGCCGTCGATTTTCTAAAAGGTGCAGGAAATAGTTTGACCCAACAAAACTATACTTACTCGCATGAAGACGTGCCATCCGGCATCAATTACTATCGACTGAATCAAATAGATCTAGCGGAGGAAGGTGGAAAAACGACTTACAGCCATGTCATAGCCGTTGAAGTCAATAGCATTCAGAACAATTGGAAAATACTGGAAAACCCAACGTCTGATCTACTGCAATTGAGCGAGGTCGTGAACGCTCCTTACCACATTTTTGAGGTCAATGGGCAGTGGATATTGAGTGGTCGATTGGATGGGCAGACGATTGCTATTCATCAATTGCCTTCGGGTAGTTACATGTTGAAGATAAAAAATCGTGCGGTGCAGTTTGTGAAAAAATAAAAACAAAAAAGCGACTTGTCTGATATAGCTTAGTGTTGTTCAAAAATTAAAATCGACAAATAGTTTTACGAAAACTTCCCGTGTCGCTTCCTATCGGTCGTTCCGTAGTCAGCTTTAGTAAAACAGTCGATCTAATTATTTGAACGTTCCTTATCAAACAAGTCGCTCCGCTACAGTATCATTATTTCATCAAAAGTGTCTACATCTCAATCGGCACCTGCACCATTGTGTCGTCCCAAGCGACGATCATGTGTACTTTTTCGTTTTTGTCGATTTCTTTAAACAAAATAGACATATTCTCCACTTTTTCGGGTGTCTTTTCCGTAGGTACGCTGAACGTGGCTACGTTAGTTGACTCATCATGATTTGGTGTTCCCCAAGAAGGAATATTGGTATGAATGACGAACTCCCACTTGTCTTTGTCTAATACAACAAACATACCATAGCGACCTTTTTTGACTTTCTCTCCACCTATCATCACATCATCGAAAAAAGTGATTTCGGTCGTTTCGTTAGCTCCTAGACGCCAGGCATCACCTTCTTTATATAATTCACCAAATATCTTTCTACCTTTTAATTGTGGGCGACTGTAAACAACGCGCACTTTAGGTAGTGACTCCGCTTTTTTATCTTCATCTAAGAAGTTCATTGTTCTAGAACTACGTGGATATTGTGCCAAATCCATTGGACTTGCGTCGTCACCTGCCATATATACCGGATTGAAAGCGATCGGCAAAGCTGCTTGTACATTGTCCCAAGCAAAAATCATGTGTACATTCATCTCATCGATTTCCTTGAATCCGATGGTGAACGATTCTCTCACGTCAGCGACTCTCTCCACAGGAACATTTACTGAGACTACATCCTTAGACTTATCTCTATTTCGTGTACCTGCTATGAAGCGTTCTGTAGAAAGCTTGATGATCCAGTTGTTGGGATACAATTCTGCAAACATGGTGTAGTATCCCGCTGGTAAAGCAACTCCTCCTATTTCTACTGGTTGGTTGAAAAGGACTTCGGTAGCTTCATTGGCTCCCAATCGCCACTCTTCACCATAAGATTCTAAACCGCCAAATATGTCACGACCTTTCTTTTTAGGACGAGAATACAATACTTTGATCTTCAAATCTTTTTTGTCCTCCTCGCTCATGTAGTTGTTGAAAGCAGCCGTACGTGGATAGTTGGCTGCATCCAGTGGACTGGCATCCATGGATGGAAATTCTATGTCTTGTGCCATCACAAAGGAGACACTCACGAAGAAAACGAGTAGTGTTAAAGATGTTCTAAAATGCATGATTTGTTATTTTGTTAACAGTTAAAGGAATGGGAATCTAGTATTTTTGCAGTCCCAAAACAGAAGCGAAAGTAGCAGTTCTACTAAATAAATGAACTGTATTGTCAACAAGAACACGACTTTTTAACAAGTTCTGTGTTCTACTTTTGGCAAGTCCTTTTGGGCGATATTTTAAACCTAACTAAATATATACTATGAAATATTTGATGTCATTTTTGTCGTTGTTCTTGATGGTTGGTTTTATGAGCGCACAGTCCTCTCCAGTCGGTGTTTGGAAAACCATAGACGATGAAACAGGCGAAGCTAAGTCACATGTAGAAATCTATCAGCAAGGCGATAAGTACTATGGAAAAGTGGTCAAAATTTTGACAGACAAGAAAGATGCTGTTTGCAGCGAATGCGACGGTAAGAACAAAAATAAGCCGGTACTCGGTATGGTCATCGTCAATGATCTAGAAACGTACAAAGATTATTGGAGAGGTGGCACCATCCTAGACCCCAACTCTGGTAGCGAATACAAACTATCGATCTGGTATGAAGAAGGTAGATCAGATGAGTTGAAAGTGCGCGGTAAGCACTGGACAGGCTTGTTTAGAACACAAACTTGGTATTTGGTCAAGTAAAGATAAAAATTTCTTACTGAACTCAGACTAAGACCCTTTAAATTCGAGTTCATAAAAAACAAATAGGCAGTTCCCATTGGGACTGCCTATTTTGTTTATTGCAGTGTGTAATTTATCTCATGGTACGTTCAGTACCGAATAGCTTTACAGCTACACCTCAAAGGTAATGCAATTTACCTGTCCTTTCCTACCAATTGTGCACTTTTTCTGACCATTCACTCAATTTCCCTTTTTTTGATACTAAAATGGTTTGGAAAATGCTCAAAAAATTTTAAGGCTAATACAATATTTGAGGAAGTCGCATGGTTTTATTTGTCGAACTTATGAAAATTTTATCATCGCAACTTACTTAATTACAGCCTATGCACAATAACTTTACAACTAACGATTTAATCGCTCTGCTTTACAATGAACTAGACACCTCTAGGCGTCTGTCCTTGTATGAAGCATTAGAAGAGCAGCCGGCACTGATGGCGGAGTACCAGGAACTGATGTCTGCCAAACAACAACTGCCGAAGGCATTGTTCAGTCCATCTGACAAAGCAATCAGCAATATCCTAGCGCATGGTCAGCGCCATACGTTAGTGTAACAAGGACATAAACAAACGTACACAGACGTAACTTGAAACTAGAAGCCGCACTGAGTTGATGTTCAGTAGCGGCTCTTTTGCTGAACAATGTTGAGGGTTGATACTGACAGACCTATATCTCTACATCATCCACTTTCACTTCCAGTATCTCTTGTAGGTCGGTTGGTAAGGCTGAAAACAAATCAAGACCCGTCGCTGCTTCGATTTCGTCGACGGAGACACGGTATTCATGCCATTCTTTTAGGTTGCTATTTCTGTTGGGTGTCAGTACCGCAATGACACGTGTGTCTTCTGTGATGCGCATCAAGTCACCATCACCCTCCTGATCCAAAACCAAAATGACCTTCCAAATATGCGAAGGCACAACCAGACGATCCTGTATCCCAATACGATCGGCGCGACCATTTCTACCTTCTCCACCTTCGCCATAGTTGCCCATGATGATATACAGTTCGTTGTTTCGCTGTCGGACGAGATCGCGCGTGTATTGTTCCATCAGTCGCCAAGGTTCTTGATTGAGTTCCGGTGCTTGTGGAATGATATTAGTCATGTAGAAAGTCGCTTCATTGTCACGGCGCGTCAGCGTGCGATCAGCAGAAGGGCAGTTGTGACCTCTATCAAAACCACTGCCGGAATAGTCTTGAGAAGAGATGCGCGTCAATTCATCAGGTAGGGAAAAATCGACCAAAAAGTCATCACTTCGCCCCACTGAGCCTAGCCATACTTTACTCAGATTCCAGCTCACCCAAGTCGGTAGACCACGCTCATCATCATATGCCAACACGTATTGTGGTCGCTCGACCAGATAATTTCTAGCTAAAACGGGGGTACTTTGTGCGTCACTAGGATTGCCGAGTGTCAGATGGACTTCTCCATTGACTTTTTTGACCGGAACGACTTCTTCCTCAAAGAGACCGCAAGATTGAAGAAAAAAACAAATAATGAATAGGCAAAATAAGGGCATGAAAGAACGGAATCGCATAATTTCTTTTTGAAATGATAAACAATGAAAAGGTGGGTAAGCAATAATGGATATAAGTGGTTGATTTGGGAAAAATAGGGTAAAGAATCTGGCGATGAAGCTTAGCCGGCTTGCGACAACACCACCTCTAGCAAGTGATTGCTCTTTTTCTTATACTGCTTGATGGTCACATAGAAGCCGGGATAAACTACATAGGACTGCTCCAATGAGATAGCAGCGGCATGCTTATTGATTAAGTCACCCCACTCATATAGCGGTAAATAAGCTTCGTCTAGTGTGCCGAGATCATAGAAATATTCGGCAGCCTGAGTGATAGTGGCAGTCGCTGAAAGGCTTTTGTCCAGATAGAAAAAGAAGTTTTGCTGTAGTTCGTCACAGCCGGATTGATGGATGTCTATCTGCAAGCCAGATTCAAAAACAATACGCTCCACACCGACACGACCATTCATGATAAATTCATGATTGACTACCGTCGGGACACTGCTTGAAAAAATAGCTTCCGGCTGTTCGTATAAGCACTCCTCAAAAGTATTTTCGCTTGCTTTCGGTGTCTCACCACACGCACAAACAAGAAGTAAGAACACTAGAATACATAATCTATTCATTATCATAAGGTTGTCTTTTGAATAGGAAAACGGCACTAGCGAAAGCAAGCAAAAAAAGAGAGAAACTACTAATGATTATCCTTCCGGTAGATATCTAAAGTTATAGTTATACAACCAGATCAAGAAAATAATAAAGGTAGCGATGTAGACCAATGCCCACATAAATGCACGACCTTTCTTCCCGGAATTTTTTATTTCGTCTGACATAGTAATTGTTGTTTATTGTTATCAATGGACAAACTGAAATCAGCAATAGTGTCTATCGTCTGCTGTTGCTTAGTTCTTTGTCCTTTGAGCCAAAAGACTTAAACTTTCGATCAAGTGTTAAAGCCGCAAATTTAGTGCAAATCATACAAATCCGCGATGAAATTTGTACAAATTGCATCCAGAGAACAAGTTTAGAGTTCGTGAGGTGCAATGTCTTTGTCAAAACCTCATTTTGAATCTGCTTGTAGGGCATTATCTTTCCTGACTCAAACAATAAAACATGACAAAACTCAACTGGCAACTATGGATAGATACAGGCGGTACATTCACAGATTGCATCAGTATAGACACTAAAAGCAATAAACAGCGCATCAAAGTACTGAGCAGTGCAACATTGCGTGCAGTCATTACTCAGAAAATACGTCCAAACGTATACGCCTTTCAGCACAATTGGACAATAGGGAAAGACATATTTAAAAACTACCATTTTTATGCGCTGCCCAGTAAGACACAAGTTTCTCGTGTGGTAACAGTTGACTTGCAAAAAGGAGAAATCACATTAGCCGATGATCTGAATCTGCCACCTAATTGCACTTTTGAAATCACTGCACACGAAGAAGCCCCTATTTTAGCCGCTCGTTTGGCAACACAAACCACGTTGTCGCAACCTTTACCAGACATAGATATGCGGCTCGGAACGACTAAAGGTACAAATGCGCTACTAGAACGAAAAGGAGCAAAAGTAACACTCCTCATCACCAAAGGCTTTCGCGACTTACTACATATAGGGACACAGCAGCGACCGCATCTTTTCCAACTCAATATTCCTGAGCCGGAACTCCTCTACGATCAAGTTATAGAAGTAGATGAACGACTAGCCGCAGATGGACAAGTGTTGCGTGCATTGACAGATGAGGTGATACAAAAAGTAATCCAACAAGTTGACAATCAGGTAGTAAGTATCGCCTTATTACATAGTTATTTGAATCCCATTCACGAACAAGAACTACAGTCGGCTTTATTTGAAAGAGGGATAGTTTATTGCTCCACCTCCCACGAACTTTCTCCAAATATCCAACTACTTCCACGTGCCAATACTGCACTCATCAATGCTTACTTACAACCCATTTTGACTGATTATCTTCAGCATATCCGCTCCAAACTCACTCCAAATAGCCAGCTCAAAGTCATGAGCAGTGTAGGCGGTCTAGTTAGTAGCGTATTCTTTCAGCCCAAAGACAGTTTACTCAGTGGTCCGGCAGGTGGTATCGTGGGTGCAGCGGCTATTGCTCGACAGCTAGGTATCCCTAAAATTTTGACGCTCGATATGGGCGGGACGAGTACGGATACTGCGCGGTTTGATGGCGTCAATTACGACTACGAAACAACCACAAAAGTCGGTCATGCCGAAATGTTGTCCCTCACTTTGTCCATAGAAACAGTAGCAGCAGGCGGTGGCTCTATTTGTTGGTTTGATGGAGAGCGGTTGCGTGTAGGACCTGAAAGTACAGGTGCATCACCCGGTCCGGCGTGCTATGGTGCAGGCGGCGCACTATCGGTGACGGATGTCAATCTGCTATTAGGAAAACTGGATGTCAGTGCGATGGGGATTCCGATAGATCAATCGGCAGCAGAAGCGGCACTTCAAGAAATACAAAAAGCCATTTTCGACCAGAAAGGAGAGCAGCTAGATCGAGAGACGCTACTTCAAGGCTTCGAGCAAATCGCCAATGAAAAAATGGCAGAAGCCATCCGTAAAATATCTGTTGCCAAAGGATTTGATATGCGGGAGTATGCGCTGTTGGTATTTGGTGGTGCAGGAGGATTGCATGCTTGTCAGATTGCAGATTTGCTACACATTCAGCAGATTGTATTGCCATTTGATGGTGGTTTATTGAGTGCTTATGGAATGGGTATGGCACAACTGGAGCGACTCGTGGAGCAGCAAATACTGAGTCCTTTATCTGATTTGGAAAATGAGTTGGCGAGTAGGATTTCGACATTGGAGGCAGCAGCTTTGAAGCAACTGAAGGAGGAAGGCATTGCTGCAAAAGATAGCTATATTAAATCGACTTTGGTCTATCTGCGACTACGAGGACAAGACAGCACTTTAGCTATCGAATGGACTGAAAATGACTTGGCGACTGCTTTTCGGGAAGCGTACATAGACCTATTCGGACACTATCCGAAGGAAGCAACAATCGAAGTAGAAAGCATCAAAGTACGTGCTGCCAATCAGCAACATCATGCACTCAACAATCGACGAGCACAACACAAAAAACACATCCAGCCAGGCATGGAAAACGGGCAATTCCCTGTCTACCGTTGGGAGGAACTAAAGGAAGGGAATTATATCACAGCACCTACTATTTTGGTCAATGCGACTTCTACTGCTTTCATCGCTCCGAACTGGTCAGCCCACGTACAGAGAGGAGGTGATATTCTGTTGCAGCGAGAAAAAATGCATAACATCACTACCGATGCCACACAATCAGAAAGTGTAGCTTTAGAGCTATTCACCAATCGCTTTCGAGCCATAGCCGAAGAAATGGGTGTGCAATTACAACGCACCGCCTTCTCTGTCAATATCAAAGAACGACTGGACTTTTCTTGTGCCATCTTGGATGCTGATGCGCAACTGCTAGTCAACGCACCACACATCCCGGTTCATTTGGGTAGCTTGGGGATTTGTGCGCGCTTGATGATTCAACAATTGGAGTTAGAAGAAGGCGATATTGCTATCACCAATCACCCAAAATATGGCGGCTCGCATCTACCTGATGTGACGCTATTACAAGCTGTTTTTGATGAGCAGGGCGAACGAGTTGGGTATGTCATCAATCGGGCACACCATGCGGAGATAGGTGGGCGGACACCGGGCTCTATGCCGCCGGATGCGACTAGATTAGTAGAAGAAGGGGTCGCTATTGTGCCAACTTATCTTGTCAAAAAGGGTGTGCCGCAGTGGGAAAGTATGACACAATTGTTCACTCAGGCACGTTTTCCCACACGCGCTTGGCAAGAAAACAAAGCTGACTTGAGTGCTGCCATTGCCGCTTTACGTACGGGCGAACAGAAGTTAAAAGCATTAGTGAGACAGCATAGTAGCAACAAAGTCAAGCATTATATGAAACTCCTACAACATGTAGCGGCTCAAAATCTGGAGCGAGCGATCGCACCTTGGCGTGGTCAGCAGCTATCAGCGCAAGAGCAACTGGATGATGGACATACCATTCGGTTGGCTATCCAAATCGGAGAGCAGATTGAGTTTGATTTTTCAGGTACAGATGCACCACATCCACACAACCTTAATGCCAACATTTCCATTGTCTACAGTGCCATTTTGTATGTCCTCCGATTGCTTTGCGCAGAAGAATTGCCTTTAAATGAAGGACTGATGCAGCAAGTAAAAGTCAAGTTACCTGAAAGCTTTCTGCATCCGCGTTTTGAAGATGAGGCAGCAGATTGTCCAGCAGTGGTAGGTGGCAATACGGAAGTCAGTCAGCGACTGGTCGATACATTGCTGAAGGTATTTCAGTTGGCAGCTTGTAGTCAAGGCACGATGAATAATTTTCTATTTGGCAATGAGCGATTCGGCTATTACGAAACAATCTGTGGTGGCACGGGTGCAGGGTATGGATTCAACGGTCGTTCTGCTGTCCACCAGCACATGACCAACACCAAAATTACTGATCCCGAAATATTGGAGTTGCGCTATCCAGTGCGTTTGCAGGAGTTTTCCATTAGAAAAAATTCAGGTGGACAAGGCAAATGGAAAGGTGGCAATGGCATACGGCGTGTGGTCGAGTTGCTGGAAGACATGACTGTGACGCTCATCAGTCAGCATCGACAAATTGCTCCTTATGGGATGGACGGAGGAGAAGCCGGACAAGTCGGCAAACAATATCTAAGACATAAGAACGGAAAACTGGAAGTACTAGAGGGCATCATCAGCCGAAATGGTAAAACCGGACAACAAATCCTGATCGAAACGCCAGGCGGTGGTGGCTGGGGCGTACAAAATGATGAATAATGAATATCGAAGTTGTGAAACGTGGTTCAAACTTCGATATTCAATATTCTACGGTTCGTTTATTCGATATTTTAGACTAAGCGGCTTTCCACTTAATATTGCAGCCCATGCTTGGATACTGCTGTTTCGGCGCAGGTCGTTTTGCCAGCAAATCATCTATCGCTGCTCTCAAATCTGCTCCTGTGACGGGAACGTCATTGCCAGGACGCGACTCGTCGATGCGACCCCGATAGTACAAATGATGATCGCTATCAAATAAATAAAGATCTGGCGTACAGGCTGCATCATAAGCGCGAGCGACGGATTGTGTTTCGTCATATAGATACGGGAATGGATAGCCGACTTTAGCTGCGTGTGCGGTCATTTTCTCCGGTGCATCCTGCGGGTAGTTGTCGACATCATTCGAGCTGATGGCGACAAAGCCGATACCTTTTGAAAAATAGTCATTGGCGATCCTGACCAGTTCTTCGTTGATGTGGATGACATATGGGCAGTGATTGCAAATAAACATAACGACTGTACCGTTCTCTCCAGCTACATCGTTGTAGCTAAGCGTTTTGCCAGTCACAGTATCTGGGAGTATAAAATCGGGCGCGGTTGTTTTGAGTGCCAGCATATTGGATGGTGTTCGAGCCATGGTTGTCTTTTTTCCTTAAATGATGTTTGAGAAATTTCTCTCTATATAAAGCAAACTATCCGTACTCAATGTTCAAATTCTATCCGCTCATGATAGTCAGCATTTGCTTTTTCGATGAAATGTAAAATCTCATCTCGTCCGCTGCCTGTATTGGAAGAAGTCAAAAAATGAAGCGGCAGTTCTTCCCAATAGACAAGTAGTGCCTCTTT
The DNA here is from genome assembly GCA_038749535.1 of Bacteroidota bacterium. Classification (GTDB taxonomy): domain Bacteria; phylum Bacteroidota; class Bacteroidia; order Chitinophagales; family Saprospiraceae; genus JAAUTG01. Next base: position 5,879 of record JBCDHX010000057.1, on the reverse strand, counting down.
GAATGCATTGATATTTGTGTCTAATTGGTCTTCTTTGGGGCGATCTATTTTGGTGAAAACAAGTACAAATGGCACACCGATCTCTCCCAGCCAATTCACAAATTCTATATCAATTTCCTGCGGTGGCACATTGGAGTCGATGAGCACAAAAGCATATTGCAACTGCTGACGCTGCGACAGATACGTTTCGATCATCCGCCGCCATTTCAAACGCATCTTTTTGGAGATTTTCGCGTAGCCATAACCGGGTAAATCAACAAGTCCCCAATTGTCATCAATCGAGAAATAATTGATGAGTTGTGTTTTGCCCGGTTTTTTGGAGGTGCGTGCCAGTTCCTTGCGATTGGTCAGCATATTGATGAGAGAGGACTTGCCGACATTGGAGCGACCGATGAAAGCATACTCTGGTCGAGCCGCTTTTGGGCATTGTCCTTCTTGTGCATAGCTCCCGACATATTCTGCTCGATGTATCATGATCTAGTGACTTCCGTTAAAACAATGTTTAAAAGTAGCGTAGTGTGCAATATTGCATTCTACATCTACTTTAATGCTTAGACTAAGTGTCCGAAAAAACGATCAAAGGTACGATAATCTTTTAAGATGAAAACAGTAGGAATGCCGGCAAAAATAGATGTCTAATTAATCTTGTAAGCAATTGATTATCAAATGTATATGTGCTGTTAAATTCAAGAAAATATTACCATTTTCACATTATAAAACAACCATTATTATGAAACACTTTACCATCTTATTCGTCTGCTTGCTTTTGAGTATAGCTACTCAAGCTCAAGTACTTTTTGGCGTCCGTGGAGGATTTAACACCACAGATATAGAGGCCGAACAACTCCTCATCACCAACGACGAAACCTTACAAGCATTCAACCTAGCTGTGGCAGATGTAAAATTTGGGGTGCATGCCGGGCTATTTTTGAAAGTACCTATCACAGACTTTATCTTCATACAGCCGGAAGTTTTATTCAACTCCAATCGTGTTGATTTTCAGCGCGATGATACAGAAGGTATTTTTAGAGAAAAATATCAATATTTGGATATTCCAGTTATCGCTGGCTTTCAATTCGGACCGATCAAACCACAATTTGGCTTAGTCGGACACGTTTTCTTACGCAGCAACTCTGAACTAGACATCGAAGGCTACAGACAAGATTTTCGTGACTTGACTGTCGGTTGGCAAGGTGGATTAGGACTTGAGTTTGGCGACAAATTTCTAGTCGATGTTCGCTACGAAGGCAATCTTTCTAAATTCGGCAATCACATCACAGTCGCCGGAGAAGAATATGCTTTCGATGATCGTCCATCGCGCTTGGTATTTATACTCGGATATGCTTTTTAGAAATTTGATTACAATCCTGACCGCTCTTAACTCAATCTGCTATGCGCATCTTTTTACTACTATTGGCTTGTACTTTTTGCATCCACTCTCTTTCTGCTCAGCTACTTCAAGCAACAGCCAACGAAGACCATGAGTTGTCCATCGATACCGTAGCAGCGAAATATACACAGATAGAATCGCGCAGTAATTTTGATCAACTAGCAGGTTTTCCAAAAGGCTTCGTCGCCAATCCAACCTTCAAAAATTTCAGAAATGTTGCATTGGCAGACCTGAATGGTGATGGCTCAGATGAAATCATCGTCGGTATCAACAATCGACTTTATGCGTACAGCGCAGATACGCTATTGTGGGAACGTATACTGGAAGGCGTTGCGATATATCCGCCTGCGGTAGCTGACATAGATGGTGACGGTGATTTGGAAATTGCGCAGCATACAGGCGGCATCAATGTACCTGGCGGACTTTACGTGGTTGCTCATGATGGTACAGATCATCACCCCAATTTTCCGCTGAGCTTTAACGATCATTGGATGATCGCATCTCCTGTTTTGTACGATGTGGATGGTAATGGACAGTTAGAAATCATAGCCGCAGAACGCGAAGATAAAAAGGTACATCTGCTGGCTCAAGATGGAACGCCTTTCGGCAAAAACTGGCCACAAACGCTACTCAATACACCCGCTGTGACGCCCTCCGTAGGTGATGTGGACGGCGATGGAGAAGTGGAAATCGTTATTTTTTCGACGCGTGAGCAGTACGTATTCAATTTGGATGGTAGTGTGTTGCCTGACTATCCCGTAGCGGTCGAAGGACTGAGATATAGCTATCAGTCGCCCATATTGCGGGACATAGATGGCGATGCTCAGCTAGACATCATCGCTGCCGGACATGGCGACGCACCTGAGTTTTTTGTACGCAATAGCCAAGGCACATACTTGGAAGGCTGGGCGCAGGCTGTTCCTTTCGACTCTTGGACATATAGCACGCCTGCACTTTTGGATACAGAAAGTGGACAGCACATCATCATGGGGCGTCGCGGCGGCGTGGATGCTTCCGAAGTTGTTTTTAAGTGGAATGCACAAGCTGAGTTGTTGGATGAATTTCCCATTGTCAAATCGGGTGGGGCAGAAGGACTCATCACCATCGCTGATGTGGATGGCGACGGCGCACCGGAGTTGGTGTTTGATAGCAATTTATTCGATGCGGACAGTGGTAAAGGCTTCATACATGCTTACGAAATGGATGGCAGTGCAGAAGTAATTGGTTTCCCAATCCGCCCGAAAGGATGGACATATATGAATGGAGCGACGCTAGGCGATGTCGATGGAGATGGTCAGATGGACGCCGTTGCGCTCACTTACACGCAGAATTTTGGGACAGCGACGGATTCTATTTTACTGAATGTCTATAAATTAGGTGTGCCCTATGCCGCAGATCGGGTGTGGTGGAGCACTTATAAAGGTAGCAATGACAGAGCTGGCGACCGCAGGCGAATGTTGAGTGCAGTCAACGGCAATGTTCAGTTAGTGACGCCTTTACTATTCCCCAATCCCGCTCGTTCTAGCTTTTTTATAACCGGTGCTGGTAAAATCAACAGAGTAGCGATCTACCATATTTCAGGTCAATTGATTCATACTTTTGAGCCGATTTCAGATCAATATGACATCAGTCAGTTGCCGTCAGGATTATATATCGTAGAAATTTGGATAGGCGAAAAAGACCGCATTGTCAGTAAATTGATGATCGAAAAGTAGAGTGGATGACCGATCTTTAAGTCATAAAGCGGATGTCAACACTGATGATTGAGCAATGTTTGTCATTTTCTCGGTCTGAGTTCAATAAAAAATCTACATCCTTAGCGTTGAGAAATAACTGAAAGGATACTATCTACAATACGTTTCCATTTCAGCTATTTCTCAACAATGTAAATTTGTTCATTTCACAGTGCTAAATATAGAATTGTCAGGATTGAATATCAGAATGTTAGACAAATTCGCTATTTTTGCAGTCATTTTTTCAAGGCTGCCCAATAACGATTGAGTAGCTAGTTCAATAAACTGTCATATGGATAAAAAGAAAGTGCTGATTGTAACGCAGGAAATGGATCCCTATACTGCGATGAATGACATTGCCCATATTGCAAGACAATTACCTCAACACGTCCAGGAAAAAGGGATGGAGATTAGAGTGTTGATGCCTCGCTATGGTTTGATTAACGAGCGTAGACACCGACTGCATGAAGTGGTGCGTCTATCAGGGATGAATATCATTGTAGACGACGACGATTATCCATTGATTATTAAAGTAGCTTCTTTGCCCAAAGCTAGAATGCAGGTCTACTTCCTAGACAATGAAGACTTTTTCAAACGCAAAATGATGTTTACGGATGCTGACGATAAGCCGTTCGATGACAACGCAGAGCGTATGATTTTCTTCTGTAAGGGCGTGTTAGAAACGGTACGTAAGTTCGGATGGGCACCGGACATCATTCACTGTCACGGCTGGATGACGAGCTTGCTCCCGATCTATGTCAAAGAAGCCTACAAGCAAGAACCGCTATTTCAAAATTCTAAAGTGATTTATTCTGTTTACACTCAGGAGATCGACAAGACCTTCGATGAAGAGTTTACAGAAAAAGCAGCGATCAATAGTCTAGAGCCGGAAGATCTGGAAGGATTCGTGGACGGCGAAAATATCAATCTACATTTAGGTGCGATCAAATTATCCGATGCGTTGATCGAAGGTAGCGAAGACTTATCTGATGCAGATAAAGCTATGATGACCGATTCCGGTAAGCCGATCTTAAGTCATCAAGATCCGGAGGAGTTCAAGCAAAAATACATCGAGTTCTACCACTCTTTGCTAGAAGAAGAAGTAGAATCGTAACAATATACGCGCTTATTCCTAGAGTAAGCCAAACAACACAATAATGAAAGCTTGTCTACGCATGAATAAGTAGGCAAGCTTTTAATTTTTAATTCGCTATACAACGCTATTCAGTATTTGCAACTCTATGTATAGTGTATTCAAAAAGATAGACGCAATTACTATTTATGAGGCATATCACTCAGCTATATATGGCTATTTTCTTGCTCAGTCTGTTTTGGGCGTGCAATGACTCTTCCGTTGTGGGATTGGACTTAGTGGAAGATGAACAAATCAATATCCAGTTCACGGATGGCGTTCCGTTTGAATTGACCACCATTTTGGGTGAACCCATAGAGACTTATAAAGCTGAATTGGGAAATATAGAAACCATCAATACGATGTTGTTGGGGCGATTGGAAGATCCAACTTTTGGTACGACTGAGGCTTCTCTGTACGGACAGCTAGTGCTAGATTTGACGACCCCTCCGGGACTAGACAACGATAATCTGGAAGTGGATTCTATTGTCTTGGTGTTGCCGTACGCGCCGGATGGATTTTATGGCGATACGACCGAAGAAGTGACCATCGAAGTATATGAGCTACTGGAACGCCTAGATGAAAACGAAGACTATACGTCAGCAGATCGACCCATGATTGACGAAAGTATGCCATTGGCTAGCTTTCAAATCAAGCCTAGACCGCGCACCGCCAAAAACTTTTTGGGATACAGAAATGGAACAGTCGATTCTTTGGCGTCCACACATATGCGTATTCCGCTGGACAAATCTTTGGGCGAGCGACTCCTGGCAGTGGATACAACTGTGCTGCGAAATGATACTTTGTTCCTTGATTTCTTCAAAGGTTTACATATCCGCATGACGAATGCCAACAATACCATGTTGGGAATTGATCTATCGACTGAAGATGAGCGATTTGGTATTCAAAGTGGTATTTTCTTCTTTTACGACACTGCTGATTCGGATGAAAATGTACCGTTTGAATATTTCTTCCCGTTTACGCCTTTGAGTCGATATCCTACCGTCAAGTTCCCAACATTCGAGCATGACTATACCGGCACGCCCATAGAAAGCAGTCTGGATGATGAAACAGCTGAACGGATTTATGTGCAAGGTGGCAGTGGTGTTGATGTCAAATTGACATTACCTGATTTATCTATTCTAGAAGGAACGATTATCAATCAGGCCAAGCTAGAACTGACTGTTGTACAAATCGGTGATGCTATCAATATCGACTCGCCTGCGCCTGAGCAGCTTTTGTTGTTTACGGAGCGAGACGATCAGCTGGAGCTGATTAATGATTTTGAAGTGGGTGTTTTATCTATCGGTGGCAATCTATTGGCGACTGCAGTTGGTGGTGATTTGATGGTCAGTGAGCGAGATAGTACGCTTTCAGGTTACAGCATCTTTTTATCCGATCAGTTGCAAGACATCATCAATGGAAAGGCAGACAATGAGTTACTACTACGGGTGGCACCACCAATCAATCAGTCTTTTAGGATAAGACAAGATGCCACAAAAGGCAAGCGCATCAATTGGGCAGTTTTGGGTAGTGATAATCATCCTGAAGAGAGACTGCGCGCGCGACTGACCGTTACGTATACAGATATTAATTAGTACGCGAGGTAGAAAATCACCTTGCG